>JAPPMR010000661.1:5538-19771 GCA_028818995.1 Candidatus Poribacteria bacterium
TAATGTCGTATTTGTATTTTTCGCTATTTTGTTTGTTTCCGTCATTGGTATTATTCCTCAGATAAACATTATTCGCCAAGAGTGCTTTCATGTGCATCATCAAGGGCACGGTTAAGATAGTGTAACTTTTCAGCAATGCGAGTTATTAAACCGTCAGAATCAGATTTATTCCACTTCAGATATATTAAGATTGTTTCAAGACAAATTTGGGTTATTGGACAAGTGGATCTCGGATCCGGTTCAGTAAAAAACATATCTGGCGCATAATATCGTCCGTCTCTTTTCAGGTGATATAAATCAATATCACACCAATCACCGTGAACAAAATGGCTTGTACTTCCATAAGCATAGGAATACATCGGATCCAGGTTGAACACCTTCATAATGTCTCTAAAATTTTTCCCATCAACATTCCAAATTTTATTATTTAACAATTCTTTTTGGGTAATTCCATCCGCTCTAAGGCGAGATATGATGCTCTTTTTCATTCGCTTCTCAATCGGAAGTAGTGGGCGTTCTTTAGTTTTATTTTTCAGGTCCTGGAGCATTTCTTTTTCAGGTCTGTAGGAAGCCAAAATGAAACTTCGAAAGGATTTTTTCTTAGGTTTTGATGCGATAGCATACTGCATTCTTATTGCAGTCTCAAATATAAAACGAAAAAAGATATGTGCAAATTCGCGATGGTGGCTACAGGTATGAATTAGAGACCCTTCGTATAATTTGGTTAGTCTAACCATGTATCCCACAATTATTGCTCTATGTTTTGTGTATCCTTTGTCAGCTGCCTGAACATTGGGTGAAGCAGCTACACTTATCCTGAGAAGATATAAGCACCGATTCATAATTTCAACAGCGAATTCCATAAATGCTGTATTAGTTTCAAAGACAGGAGGAGGTGAATTGAAGTCAATCCATGCCTCAATCTTAGTAAGATTTTCAATTATTTTTTCCATATTTTCCTCCAGAGCAGGTTGGTTGTCCTCAGCCTCTGTTTGATCGTTAGATTCATTTTTATTTTCGCTAAAAGAAAAACATTGTAAAGGGGTATGTGGTGTTTCGGGAATTACTTGATAAGAGGTTCCGCTGTGTTCACTAAACTGAAACCATCTAAGCAAACGTTTTTTCTCATCTTTCTTTAACCTTGTTGAGCACATCAGAAGATGACGCACTTCTTGAAATTCCTCATGCGTCCATCCTACAGAGAGGATAGATGAAAGCCAGTGACTATAAAGACTATCACCAGTGTGAATGACCGATATTTCTGATATATTCGCTCGCTCCTTCACTCGAAGCGATTCCAACGACCATCTCAACAAAAATTTAATAAGCGTATCAAAATGATGACGTGGAAGATAAGGAACGAAATCCTCATTTACTCCCTCGATCAATGTTGAGACTTGGTCTTGATAGTATTCATTCATTTCTGGTGGTGCCACCATAAAGATAATATTTGAATATTCGTCGCTTTCACCAGGGGCTCGCCAACCCCCTCCTGGAGTCGGTGTAAAAAGGTATTCTGAAGTAGGTGATGTTTCCTCATGATCATCCCGATCGACAGAGAAAGCAGAACGCCCGCTATACCAATCTGTTTTCACATAGA
Source organism: Candidatus Poribacteria bacterium (assembly GCA_028818995.1). The sequence goes on from JAPPMR010000661.1 coordinate 7,139, forward strand.
AAGTCAATAGTTGGAGCGAATCAAGCCAAAGACTAGGTATGAAGTCTTGAGGATTGTCAAATGACTCTCCGCTTTGAATGTAACACAATTCTAACAAGAGATGTACTACATGATATCCCCATTGTGATTGATACTCGGCAAGTGTTCCGGAATCGCACCCCAAAAAGTCTCGATTGATAAAAAAAGGGGTTAGGATTCTTTTCTGTATTTCTGCATCACCATTTTCCGTTTGTCTTTTCTGTTTAGTGTTATTGTCTTGTTCTTTCATTTATTTTAAAATATAAGTTGTTGTCTATGACTTGGTTTTTCACTAACTATTTATCATTTTGCTAAATTATACAACAATAAACGTAGGAAAACAACCAAAATGGCAGGGAACAATAGAACCACTAAATCTCTTTTATACTTCTTCCGCTGAGGTGACAACTTCATAATCAACATTAAGCGCATCGCAGAAATGCCGCCTACCACAGTCTATTTTCCATTCTTCGTGGTGCCGCAGTTTTTCCGAATCCGTTGTGCTTTTTGTTTCTCTAACAAGATATAGTTTTTCTTTACCTTTCGGGTCGCCGTGTGCATCAAGGTCATCTTTGACTATTGCCCAATCTGGGTTATAGTTTCCAATAGGAGTTGGCACGGTGAAGAAAGCAGGAAGTTTCAAGTAAAGTATAACACCCTTTTGTTTCTCTAATCCTTCAACAAATTTCTTTTCAACATCCGAATCCCAAATTACATGATCGTAAATGGAACGCGACGCGGGGACCATGCAGTCTTTCCAACTTTTCAGTTCACAGTCAAATTGGCTCATTTCATACACTTCACCGATTTTTTCATACTTGATACCATCAATCAGTTGCGTTATAATTTTCTGTCTGATTTTCTCAACCACGACCTTAGCGAATTCGGGTGGGTTGTCTAAAGCAGCTTGCTGGTTTTTGGTGCGCTTAAGAATTTCCAAGAGGGTGCGCCGTGTTAGTTTCATTGCTGGTGTTGTATGCGCTAAACGATGTTCAATTGACTTCAAAACGTTTGCACTACCCGACAAACGATATTCAAAACTACTGTCCGCAATATGGTCAAAATCAAACTTATTTTCTTCATCAACTTTCACTCTACCTTTGCTAATTGTAATTTGAGGGAGTTGGATATTAGTTTCATCTAATATTTTCACAACATCCTCAATTAGTTTTTCTGTGTCAATTTGCACCTTGTATCGCGTTTTGTGTTTTATCCGATTCCAGAGTGCCTCAAATTCCGGTGTGAGTGTCATTGCTTTTTTAAGTTTTATTGTATCACGTTCCCTTGCATTTTTCGGTTTAGGCATGTTGTCTGAAGTCCCAAACTCGTCCTTAACTTCGGTTTGCAGTTGTTGAACGTAGTTGGTGTAACTGTCATTAGCAACCACAGTAAGCACGTTAAGTTTTTCATCATGCACCCGTTTTCCCTCTTGATTAACAGCAAGGCGGACACCACGTCCAATTTCCTGTCGTTTTTTCATATCAGAGACAGTCTGATTCAGCGTGCAAATTTGGAAGACGTTCGGACTATCCCACCCTTCACGGAGTGCAGAATGTGAAAAGATAAAACACGTCGGTTCCTCAAAAGACAAAAGACGTTCCTTATCTTTCATAATCAATTGGTAAACCTCGCGATCTTTTTCTGCCTCTCCTTTTGTATCTTCGTAAATAGGTTCTTCCGTTTCTGTTTGGCTTTTGGATTTTGCGAAATAGGCAGCTTGTACATCTTCAGGTTGTTTTTCTCGCCATTCTGAGTATCTATCTTCTTTCTTTAACTCATTGAAACATTTATCAAAGAGTTTGCGAATGATTGGATCTTTTCCTGCATAGTTGTCAACCTTATCAATAAAGAAAAGAGAAAGCACCTTGAGATTAGCATCTTCAAGACGTTTCAGCCGCCGAAAATGTTCCTCTATTGTATACTTGATTTGTGCCTCAAAAATTGCTTTTTTATCAGCACCATGTGTTTCGCCAGTTCCTAAAACTACATTATTGTCAAAACGCACCTCGCCCCATTCCAATTCAATTCCTCTAATCCGATAACCTTGATATTGAGGTAGATTCGTCTTTTCCTTTAAATCATCGCCTTTTTTAAATGTGAGTGTTGTCTGCTTTACCGTGCCATTTTTCATCAGTTTATGCACTACAAGCTTCGCTGTCACTCCTCGTCTCTTTTGGCTCTGAATACTTTTTACCTGAACAAAAGCTCGATTTGTATTTGCGCTCTCTTCAAGACCTGCTACCTCTATCCTTTTTACTAAACCTTCACGATAAGCATCATAAGGCGTTAAGCAATAGAGTCGATTGTAAGGAGTCTTATGTGTTGCACTATACCTCAAGGCGAACAGTGGAGAGAGATTGGAGAGAGCTTCCACGCTGAGATCGCTTTCCATCCGTTGTGGCTCATCTAAAATAAGAATCGGACGTGTTGCTTTGATGAAATCAATAGGTTTTTCACCTTGTAATCGGTCATTGTTTTTGTAAATCACGTTTTTTGAAGGTTGGTTGAAAGATGCTATCGTTATAACCATAATCTCAATACTATCAGATAGTGCAAATTGTCGAACTTGTGACAACTTCTCGGAATCGTAAACATAATAACGGTATGGGAGGTTATCATATAACTCTTTAAAATGCGATTCTGTTATTTGGAGCGTTTTTAGCACGCCCTCTCGAATTGCAACAGAAGGCACAACAACAATAAACTTTCGCATACCGTAGTTTTGAAAGAGTTCCAGCACAGTACGTAGGTAGATGTAGGTTTTGCCTGTGCCTGTTTCCATCTCCACAGAAAAGTTTGGAAATCCGTTCATAGAAAACTCGTCCATTTCTATTTCATTTGCTTCTTGAATTTCTTTTAGACGAGTGCCTATTTGTTCAGAATCTAAATCAAGACGGTTGGGAATAGTTGAATAGTTAGATTCTCCACCAAATTGTAGGGTTGTCCGAATAGGGATTTGTCCTTCAAACAATTGGACAACGGCATCAATAGCGTCACGTTGGTAATCTTGGTTAGCGTCAAATTCAAATTTCATTTTTTTCTTTTTTGGCGTAGTTTGCAAGCCAAAACTTGCTATAGAAAAGTCAGATTGTTTTGAAGCGGCATTCTAAAGCAAGGTTCGCAGCGAGCGTGTCATTTAATGCAACATCGCGACAAATAAACACAGAATCTTTTGACAAGTCCAAATGCTCAATATCTGTTTCTGTCAATTCTTCATCTAAACAGACATGGAATGATTGTGTCTTGTTGGGCGCGGTAATACAAAAAACGGAGTTTGTTGCCAGTCCTTCAACCTGTCGAATTGTGCTGTCCAGTGGGTAACCTTCCTTGAGGGCGATTTCGTAGAGGACATCCTCTTTCTGCCATCCTTCTCGGAGTGGGTCAAGGGTCTCCTCTAACTCACTGAAAAGAGTCGGTAAGTCATCGGTTTCGGAAACATTTTCTGTTTTGTAATTGGATTGTGCGAGTTTAAAGACGCGAAAACCTGTCGATTCCGAACTTTTTTGACAGACGCGACGAATCCGTTCTTTACCGATTTCGGCAATAGTCTCAAATCCTGCTTTGCGTGCTGCTGAATTTTCAGGTGTGGGTTCGGGGAGCTGGATCATGATAAATTGTCGGTTTCCGCCATCTTCTTGATTGAGTTCCAAAACTGTTTGTGCAGTTGTGCAGGAACCCGCGAAAAAATCCAAAATTAAATCGTTAGTGTCTGTTGCTATTTGCAGGAAAAGTTTAATAAGTTTCACTGGCTTTGGATAATCGAAGACGGAAAGATCTAATTTTTTCAAGTCTTCCCCACCGTCCTGAGTTAGAGCGATGTCTACCCATGAACGAGGTGTTAACCCTTTTTTTTCTTTCAAAAAACGTTTTCTTTTTGGTTTTGAATTTCCGTTTTTACCCCACCAAATCCGATTGTCATCAATCAATTTTTGAAAGTTGGATTTTGTATATGTCCAGCAATATGTAAATTTTTTTCCTGTAGGTGAAACAACTTCATAAATTCGCGCTGGATCGTTATCTCCTGTTCTCGTCAAGTCTGTTGAAGCCCATAAACCACGAGGGTCATTATCAGGGTTTTTGTATTCATTACGCTGTTTCTCAGTGAGTGGTTGAAAAAGTTCCGTAATTTCCTCTATGTTCCGTGAATACATCAAAATATGTTCGTGCTGTCGAAAAAATAATTTTGAGTCAGCACCCGCTCCTGCCTTCTTCCTCCAAACAAAACCACCGATGAAATTTTCCTCACCAAAGATCTCATTTAACATAAAACGCAGATTATGAAACTCATGATCATCAATACTAATAAACATAATACCATCCTTGGCAAGCAATTTATGGGCGTAAAACAAGCGCGGATACATCATAGACAACCATGTAGAGTGGTAACGTCCGCTTGTTTCTGGATTGCTTGTTTGCAAATTGCCTTCTGAATCAACTTGTCCAGTTAATTGATAGTATACGTCTAACGGTTCTCTAAAGTTATCGGGATAAATAAAGTCTTTACCAGTATTGTAGGGTGGATCAATGTAGATGGCTTTGACACAACCAAAGTAGGGTTTATAAAGGAGTTTAAGAACAGCAAGGTTTTCACCTTCAATGAAAAGGTTTGAGGATGTGTCAAAATTTAGGGAGTCATCGCGGGCGGGCTTTAATGTTGCTTCAGTGGGAGTGTTGAGGTTTCGGATAGCATCACTTTTTTTTGCCCAAGTAAAACTGTAACGTTCATCTCCATTTTCTTGTATATCTTCAGTAGACAAGAAATCTTTCAGTTTTTCTATGTCAACTTCACCTTCTGTTAAACATTCTGGATAAAGTTGTTTGAGTTGTTTGAGTCTTTCCTCGTTGGGAGTCGTGGTGGTTTTTTGGACTTTTTTAACAGTTTTTGTCATTGGCATTATTCCTCAGATAAACATTATTTGTGCTTAGTTATTCACTGGTAGATGTTGGAGGTTTCTGCATTGGTTCGTAGTGAAGCACCATAAGTTGAGACGCACGAAATCCGAGGGATTCATAAGTGCGGCCATCTCGGTCACTAAATTCAACTTCAAAAGCGTCCCCGTTTGCAAGTATTTCAACGACTGTTCCGACTTGTCCTCGCCACAGATTATGTTCAGGCAAGTCATGTGTGAGCGCAACGACATCAAAAAGTTCAATTATCTGAACATCTGTTTGCTTTGGCTGGTAATCAGGCAAATTCCCGAAATGTGCATTATTTGAATAATTGGTTTTCACAGTTTATCCCTTCTGAATTTACAAGGCATTGGGTTTTTCAGATTGTACGACCTAACGCATTATACCAATTTACCAATCTATTTGTCAAATTTCTGATAGCAGTACAGTTGCGGTTTGGTAGCTATTTTTTGTAACGTTTTCCTTTGATCTGAGCCAAAGCCATAAGAGCCTCAATCCGTTTCAGGTTACGAGTTTCCAATTGGTTTAACAGCATTTGATACTCGGTGAGTTCATCATCGTTTATGGTTTCATTTTCACACTTGTGCCAGAGCTGCTGATAACGTGCTTGATCTCTTTCCGGTAATCGTGAATTTTCTTGAATTATCGCTAACAAAGAGTCTTCTTTACCAATGGACTGTATTGATGTACAGTTGCTGTTGTAATCCTGTGTATTTGTATGTTTCATTGATCCCGTCCTCCACTAACAGTACTGAGAAGAATTTAGGCAGTAGATACCTGTGTGAGCGTATCAACGTATATTCTGGCACACACTTTTACGATTAAATTTAGTATAGCATTCTATGAGTCAGTGTCAAATAAAGAACAGATGTTATTGGTTTTTGCACCACTAAACGTTAATACTGTTATTAGCGTTTACATCGCCTGCGTAATTAGAAACCGAAAAGTCAATATATAGTAGGCTTTAGAATTAATCGGACACGCCGCACCAGCGAGGTTAGGAAACCTCGCCTACCGTGGGAGGAAAGTGTCTAATTATTTTTAGGTTTCACTATAAATTGTGGCGTTCACTTAAAAGTTGGCAGAAAATGTATGTCGTGCTATAATTCGCTAATACATAATACGGATATCAAAGGAATACAACGATGAATGAAACCTCAATAGAACTACTTAAATCATTAACACAAGCAGACGGAATCCCTGGTTATGAGGCAGAAGTGCGTGATATTTTTCGCGACGCTGTCACTGATGTCGGTCCAATTGAGACAGACAAGCTAGGGAGTATTTTCTGTACACGGGCTGGAAATGCTGAACATCCGCGAATAGTGCTCGATTCACATTTGGACGAAATCGGTTTTGTTGTGACAAATGTCACGGATAACGGATTTGTCAAGTTTCTGCCGCTCGGTGGATGGTGGGCACATACATTATTAGCACAACGGGTCAATATCACAACGAAATTAGGTAAAGTGCCCGGAGTAATCGGCTCAACGCCGCCGCACCTGCTTTCAGGATCGCGTGATAAAGTCTTAGACATAAAAGACCTTTTTATTGATGTCGGTGCAGAGAATGAAGAGCAGGCGGCGGAGGAGTATGGAATCTTACCCGGATGTCCGATTGCACCTTACGGTCCCTTTATGCGGTTGAAAAATGAAAAATTGCTCACTGCCAAAGCGTTTGATAATCGCGTTGGTGTTGCCCTTGTGATTGAAGCACTTTTGCGGCTTGAAGAGCATCCGAACACCGTAATCGGTGCAGGGAGTGTGCAGGAAGAGATAGGATTGCGAGGTGCGAAGACAATGGTGGCAAGTGTTGAACCTGATCTCGCTATTGTGCTTGAGGGACCCCCTGGCGATGATACTCCCGGATTAAGTGTTGGAAATTCACAAGGCAAACTTGGTGGCGGTGTACAAATTCGGATAATTGATTCTTCAATGGTTGTCAATCCGAAGTTGGCGGATTTTGTAGTTGAGACAGCAAAGAAACATGAGATACCGTATCAACTTGGAGTGCGTCAATCTGGTGGGACAGATGGCGGTGCAATTCACCAATTCGGTAGAGGTGTGCCTTCCGTTGTACTCGGTGTGCCATCGCGTTATATCCATAGTCATGTCTCAATTATCAACATTGATGACTACAATGCCGCGTTGGATTTGACGATGCATCTTGTGCGTGAAATTGACGCATCTGTTTTGGAAGGATTTCTGTTCGATTAGGCCCGTATTAAGACGTATTCTTTCACTTGGAGGATAAACAGTGGAAACCACCTTACCAAAAGTCTCATTTTGTAATCATCAAATCAGTAAGTTGTTGATTGGGGATAATCCGATTTACGGTTATTCTCATTTCAATCAACTGCTTTCACAGCATCAGAAGGAGTATCATACGCCAGAGCGGGTTGTTGCGACACTCAAACGGGCAGAGGAAGTTGGGATTAATGGTTGGCAGAATAGTATGACAGACCGATCTATGTCCGATCTACAATTGTACCGAGATGCGGGTGGCACGATAAACTGGTTCTGCCTCAGCCAAGGTTCCCGTTGGTACGAGGATCCCGACCATGTTTTTGAAGCCGCGAAATACGATCCGATTGGTATGGCACCACACGGCGGTGGTGTTGGGCAGAGATGTTTGCGCGAAAATAGGCTCGATTACTTGCAGGATATCCTCAAACGGATTCGTGATACTGGAGTGCTTGTTGGTTTATCGGTGCATGACCCAAAACTTGTGCATATTGCTGAAGATGAAGAGTGGGATGTAGACTATTATATGACTGCACTCTATAACCTACACGGTGGGAGTCAAAAGTTTACCGAAAAGTTTGGCTACGCGCCTTTAGGTGAAATCTATGCACGCGAAGACCGCGATGAGATGAGCGAGGCGATACAACGGACAGATAAACCGTGCATCATCTACAAAGTGCTTGCAGCAGGTAGAACAATCGGAAGTCCACAACAAATTCGTGAGGAAGTAAAGTTCGCTTTGGAGAATTCTAAACCGATTGATGTGTTATTGCTCGGTATGTATCAACAATTCGGGGACCAGATTGGTGAAAATGCTGCGTTGATTTCCGACCTTTGTTCGGAATTAGGATAAATTGTGTAATACTTTTCCCGATACAATATGGAGATTAAAAATGAAGATGCGTCTTTGTGGCAAATCTGATATTGAGATTTCACCGATGGGAATCGGTTGCTGGTCATACGGTGGTGGTGATTACTGGGGACCGCAGGCACAATCGGATGTTACTGCTGTAGTGCATGCAGCATTGGATGCGGGTATCAACTTTTTTGATACGGCAGAAGGATATAACGATGGGCGGAGTGAAGAAGCACTTGGTATAGCGCTCAAGGATAGACGACACGAAGCGATCATTGGAACAAAGGTAAGCATACCAGATCCTGACTCGATACGTGAACATTGTGAAGCAAGTCTGCACCGATTGCAAACGGATTATGTTGATATTTATATGATCCACTGGCCCCACGATGAGATTGCCATTGAAGAGAGCATGGCAGAATTAACTCGACTGCGGGAAGATGGTCTTGTTCGTGCTATCGGTGTAAGCAACTTCGGTGTGTCTCAACTGACAGCGGTGATCGAAACAGGAACAGAACTTGCCGTAAACCAACTCTGCTATAACCTATTATCTCGCGCAATTGAGGTGGAACTCCTGCCATTGTGCCAAGAACATAATGTCGGTATTTTGGGATATATGCCGTTATTACAAGGGCTATTGACGGGTAAATATAAGAACGCAGAAGAGATGCTACCGGTGCATTCTCGTTTTCGCCATTTTCGCGATGACCGACCAATGGCTACACACGGTGAGGAAGGCGCGGAGGAAGAGGTATTTGAGACATTAAAAGGTATCCGGAAAATCGCAGAAGATGAACAGATTCCGATGAGCCGACTTGCGATTGCTTGGACGATGGCAAAACCAGGGATTACTTGCATGCTTGTCGGCACGCGAAATGTAGATGAATTGATAGAAAACTTGCGTGTTATTGAATGGGCACCGTCTGCTGATGTGATTGATCGTCTTGATAAATTGACTACACCACTTTTAGAGAAGATGGGAGCAAATCCGGATTATTTCACAGGTGGGCGTATTCGTTAGTTTTAAATAAGTTGGGTTTAGAAACCCTCCTACAAGAAAGGAAAAGGGGAATGGATTATGGCAGAACAGATAGGTATAAGATTTAACAAAGATTTCGGTAACCCGATGGCAACAAATGCTTGTGATATTACGACAACAAACGCTGATGACAAACCCGTTATCCCTTTGACACAGGAACAGAAATACCTCTTTGATAAGAACGGATGGCTCTTAGTTCCGGGCGTGCTGACGGAGACTGAAATTGAGGAGATGCGAGATTTCTGTTATCGGTTAAAACGTGATCCCGAAACGATTAATCCTGGGTATCACCGCAATACCTATGGCGGTCCATTGGAAGCACTTATTGATCATCCAGTTGTTGTAGCGTTCGGAAATGAATTTCTTGCATCTCCGTATTTGGCATCAGAAGATTGCTACGGATTTCGGATGGAGATGAGTTTTATGGCGTTGCGTTCTGCATCGGATGATCCGCCCTTTGCATTTGGTCCGCATAACGGTAATGGCATGTTTCGGATGCCAGGTGATTGCCATCAATACCAGTGTTTACCCGGACAGGCGTATAGCGGTTTGACGCGCGTCGTATGGGAACTTAATTCTGTCGAGAAAGGGGACGGTGGCACGATGTTTATTACAGGCAGTCATAAGGCTGCGTATACTGCACCAGAGGTGGCACAGACACAAGAATGGGAATTTTGGGATACCTATTCCTGTCCTGCGGGGTCTGTGATTATATTCACGGAGGCGATTACACATAGCGGTCAAGCATGGCAAAACCCCGATACTGACCGAGTTGCTATTTTCAACGCATATAACTCAGTTGACAAGAGGTGGACGCTCTCGCAACCGCCGCAAGCATTGCTTGAAACGATGCCGCCGAAACGTCAAACCCTTTTCCGAGATGCTTTTGTGAAAGGCAACGTGACTGGAACAGATTTTAATATGTCATTGTAAATATCTAATTTTGTATAAATATCTGTAGGTCGGGTAGAGCTTGCGAAACCCGACATGAATATTTGCATTCAATCATACGGGTCCAAACCAACACCAAAACGCATGTAGCATCTGTCGGGTTTCGCTACCGCTTCTACCCGACCTACGAAATAATGTAATATTACCATATAGAAACGGTATAAGAAACGATAGCGATAAGGGAACATAAATATGACACCAAAACAACGTTATCTATTTGATGTAACAGGTTATCTTCACTTAGAAAACGTCATCACTGGCGATGCGTTAGCGGAGGCTGCTGAGGCGGTTGATAGATATATCACGACACCACCGGACAAATTGCCATCTGGATTTGAACAGCGGGGACTCCATCAGCATGGATTCGCTTTTGATAAATCGCTGGAATGCTTGACGATGCATGCGGCACTCTGGCCGATTATCAAGGAATTGACGGACAATCAACCGCGGTTTGGTAGGGGTTCGCTCAAGCATGACAAACATGATTTATGGAAAGCGGGAGAGAACGCGCATGTAAATCCGGGCGGACTGCACTGTGCTCGTGATGACTACGGATGGTATAGCACCCGCTATGAAGCGGGCAATGGACGCATCTATTGCGATAACTTCGTCTGCTTTCCCTATTTTACGGATGTCTATCCGGGCGATGGTGGTCTCATCGTGATTCCCGGTTCGCATAAGAGTGAGTTTGATCGTCCGAAGGCGTTGCTGACGCTTGACGAAGCGGATGGTATTGATCCGATTGATGACCCTGTTTTTGTAAATATCACACCAAAGGCGGGGGATATTGTGATTATCTCAGAGTTGCTAACGCACGGGGTGCTGCGGTGGAAACCGAAAGATCGGGATAGACGGTTTCTCGTTTTGCGATATTTTCCACAGTACGCTGGTACGCATGGTTTACCGCAACCTATTTTGGATCGGTTATCTCCAGAGACGTTGGAATTGGTTGCTTCTGAACCGTATGGACATATTAAGGAGATTGTGAAGCAGGATACGGTTACGCTGACGGTGTAGGCGTGCCTTGTAAATGTTTAAGTTCCTCTTGAAGTCGTGCAACTTCTGCTTCTAATTTTTGCCGCGCGTCTGCTTCCTGCTCGATCCTTTCCTCTGCTGATAGCAGCCACTGCTCCGTAGTCGGATCATAAACGCCAAAAGTATCGTCCTGCAAATGGATCGTCAAGTTCAACGTTTCTGAGAAAAACCCACCATCAGGCCGTGGTAAAATCTCAACATAACTCCCATCAACAAGCCGATACCCCATCAAGTATGATGGCAGATAGCGTCTTTCTGCATCATAGAGAAAGTATTCCGATATTCCAATTCTGGCGTATAACTCCACTTTGTTATCTAAATCGTCTTGATAGGTACCTTTACTTGAGAACTCCATTACGAAATCAGGCGGTTTCCCTTCTTCCCAAGTCTTATAGGTGCGGCGGCGTTTTTTGCCGATACCAAAAGTAACAAGTATATCGGGTGAGACGGACGATTGAATGACACCCTCTTCGTAATACATCATGATATTGCCAGAGATATAGACATCCGGTTTTTCAGCGAAATGTGCTTTTAGGATATGTCGCATGCGGATGATTTCTTCTATGTGGAGGTCAGTTTCAGCCATTGGTTTTCCATCCGATTCGGGGTATATGATATCCGCTGAGTCTGTTGGTGCATAAGGGAGGGGGCGTGTATTTTCAGTTCCCATCGGTGGTTCTCCTTGAAAGTTGGGTTGTATCTGTTTTCGCGCGCGTTTGGGCATGGATTTATGGTTAGTATACCTGAAAAATTTGTATATGGCAAGCGTTTTACATCTTGACATTCTCCATTGAATCGGTTATCATATTGTTAACAACATGTTCAACCTGCAGGACAAACCATCAAAAGGAAGCATTTATGAAACATAGAGACAAATTATTGTGGAAGTTACCCCAATTCACTATTGTCGTTTTTCTACTCTTTTACACAATAAACACTGCACCTGCCCAAACCACCCTCCCTGCCGAAGATATTGCCGAAAAAGCGTTGGCAGCGACGGTATACTTGGAGATGAAAGATAAAAACGGCAAAACATTAGGCATTGGCAGCGGATTCTTTGTGAAACCCAATCTTATTGCTACCAACTACCACGTGATTGAAGGTGCAGCAAAAGGCACTGCAAAGTTAGTTGGTAAGTCCACCACATATAATATTGAAGGCGTTACGGCATTTGACAAAGACAACGACCTTGCACTCCTGAAGGTAACAGCGTACGGGACCAAACCGCTTTCTCTCGGTGATAGTGATAAAGTTCGGATTGGTGAGACGGTTTATGTTGCAGGTAACCCGAAAGGTTTGGAAGGCACGTTCTCGGATGGTATTATTAGCAGCCGTCGAGATAAGGATACGAAAGAACGGCTGCAGATGACTGCGCCGATTTCTCCGGGTAGTAGTGGCGGACCTGTACTTAACCGAAAAGGTGAAGTGATTGGGGTGTCTTTTGCTGGGCACCGTGCCTTGGATGCACAGAATCTTAATTTTGCAATTCCGTCAAAATATCTCGATAAACTGCTCGCGCATGCTGGCGTAGCAAAACCTTTTGGACCGGGCAACGCGACTATATCTGCAGATACATACTT
>JAPPMR010000150.1 GCA_028818995.1 Candidatus Poribacteria bacterium
GGCGCACTGTGTAATATTAGTATTGTTGGGCATGCGTATGGCGGTGTACAAGAAGATTTTTCTATCTGGATGGAGGATGGCGCACTCTTTCTACGAGCGGGGAAATTATACCGTCAAGGGACTGGAGGCAAACCAGAACAAGTTGATGAATCTGAGCTACCTAAAGGCGGTAACAAAGATGCCGCCTTCATTGAACTGATTCGTGGCGAACGGACAGAGAATCCTATCGGTGTTGAAAACGGGTTGCGTGTGATTCAATTAACCGAAGCTGCTTGGCAGTCTGCCGAACTTGGAAAACCTGTCAAGGTTGATCTTAGTTAGCACTGAATTTATAGCACATTAGAAATTGAAGCAGGATGATGACCCAATCACGGGAGAACGTAATTGCTTGATGTCCACAACCTTAGCAAATCTATTGACAAGAAACCGTTTCTCTCAGAACTCACTTTTCAAGTGGCAGCTGGGGAGTTTCTCATCCTACTCGGTAGAAATGGTGCTGGGAAAACACTTCTGCTCAACATCTTGGCAACCTTGGTTGAACCGACATCAGGTTCTATTTTTATTTCTGGAATAGACGCATTTTCCAACTTGAAACGGGTTCGTCCACACATTGGATATATACCGGTTGCATTTGAGGGATACCCTGAATTATCTGTTGTGGACTATCTCAATTTTTTCGCTGCTGCATACAAATTAGAGAAACAGGAGCGCACCGCTGCAATAGATGCCGTACTTGAATTAATGGACATCCAGCATCTTAGGGACATCAAAATAGGGACTTTTTCAACAGGGGAACGTCAACGTCTCCTGTTTGCCAAAACTTTTCTGCATGAACCAGACTTATGGCTGCTTGATGAACCCTTAGCACCACTTGACCCACGCGGACAAATTGAGATGGTAGAATTGTTCGGGGAACTCCAGGCAATGGGAAAAACACTTGTAATCGTTACCAACCGTCTGGAAGATGTATCAAAACTATGTGGTATAGGAACTGAAACCCAACCAAATACCAATCTTCTCGGTATTCTCAACGATGGAAAGTTCGCTGTATTCAATACAATAAGGCAAATACAACACGAATTTAAAGTGAAAAATAAGACAGAAAATCTAAAGCCGAATTGGCTTGCTGAACTCTATTTGGAGGTTACAAAATCGTAATGTCAGATGTCGGACAATTCTTTCACGAAAACGGATACTATTTCGCAAAGGGTGTCTATTCGCCTGAAGAGATCAAATTAATGGAACACGACTTTGATCGTGTGGTAGACCAGTTGCTTAAAAGCGATGAAAATGTCAATGCACGTTGGGGCGGTAGATTGATGGATGCGCTTGATGGTGGGGAATCTATTATCATTCATACACATAATATCCAGAGTTTCTCTGCCGTGTGGATGCAGGCATTTCTGCAAGAAAAGTTTCTTGATGTCGCTGAAGATATACTCGGACCAGATATTATGCTCCACCATTCCAAACTTTTCTGCAAACCGCCAGAAAAAGGTTCTCCCTTTCCAATGCATCAAGATTGGCAGTATTTTCCATCTGTCAAAGACACGATGATTGCTGCTATCATATATGTGTCGGATGCCACAGATGAGATGGGGTGTGTCCGCGTATACCCAGGTTCTCATAGGGAACTGGGACGAATGGATGGTATGATGGGAAGAGGAGATAATGAAGAAATAACGGATAGATACCCGATTGAGGATGCTACCGTATTAGAGGCGGAACCTGGGGATGTGCTTTTCTTTAGCTACTTCACACTGCACGGGTCAATGCCGAACCGTTCAAATAAGACGCGAAAGAGTGTGCTTGTGCAAATGCTCGCAGGGGACGATCAGATTGAAGGTGAAAATCGGCATACTAATGTGAAATTGGTGCTACGGGGTTGGAATCATTTCGCTACCCGATCTTCTGTCGGAAGTATAAAATAAATTTTATAGCAAACCAATAATTATTAGCCGCTACGGTAGGTGCGGTTTCCTAACCGCACCATAGGTGTCAATTTAGCGTCTAATCTTTCTTGTAGGAGGGCTTTGTAAGCCCGATTGGGAATATAGAGTTCCGTAGGAACGATATGTTTATAGAAAAAATGTTAACCTTCTCTTGAGTTCCGTAGGAACGATATGTTATAGAGACGCACTTGGATACACATACCGCTCCTACGGAGTTCAAGAAGGACTGATGCCGTTTGCTATAAACATACCGCCTCTACGAGGCTATACATATCCAAAAGTAGAATTAAAATCCTTAAATTGATGCCTATGGTGCAGTTTCCTAACCGCACCGATATATTAGAATTAAGTTAATCTGGTATTATCAGAAATCTTACCAGAGAGATTTAAAATGGAAGATCAAACAATTCTCAGCAAGGAACTTATTATACAGAGTCTGGTAGACAATCGAGAGACTTTGCGAAAATACGGTGTCAAGCGGATCGGCTTGTTCGGATCTTACGTGCGAGGGACAGCGACTGTTGGAAGCGACATTGATTTCATCGTTGAACTCGAAAGATTGACCCTTCGCGACTATATGGGGTTAGCTCTTTTTCTTGAAGATCTGTTTAAGAAGGACGTTGACCTGGTTACTGCTACCTCTATCAAACCGCGTCTAAAGCCTTATATCGAAAAAGAGATAGAATATGTCACGAATCTATAGTTTATATCTCATTCAGTCAAGTTAAAAAGGAGAATTAAATGATAAGAGTCGCAAAAATTAGTATGGCGCATGTTCACGCTGGCGGATATGCTCGGCAGATTCACGAAAATCCCGAAACCGAACTCGTCGCTGTTTGGGACGAGGAAGAATATGGTGGTAAAGCAGCAGCGGAACAATACGAAGTGCCGTTCTATTCCGACCTTGACGAAATGTTAAGTCGTGATGACGTGGATGCAGTTGCTGTTGATGCAGTTACGTCTGACCATCCACGTGTAATGATCGCCTCTGCTGAAGCTGGCAAACATATTTTCACTGAAAAAGCACTCGCTATTACCGTAGCAGAGTGTGACCCAATTATTGAAGCAGTAGAAAAAGCGGGTGTAAAGTTCATGATTTCTCTGCCTTCGCGAGCCAATTCTGAGATTCTGTTCGCGAAAAAAGCAATTGATGACGGACTGCTCGGCGACATAACGTTCGGTAGAGGACGGATTGCACATTCCGCCGCACTGGATAGCTGGTTCAGCGGCACGAGCGCATGGTTCGCAGACCCAGTACGTGCAGGTGGTGGCGCGCTTTTTGACTTAGGCTGCCACCGTGTTGATGTCATACGTTGGTTGATGGGTGAGCCGAAAAGTGCAATCGCAAAAATTAACAACTTCACTGGTAACTTCCCAATTGATGACAACAGTGTTTCTGTCGTGGAATTCGCGAACAAAGCACTCGGTGTGATTGATGTTGCATGGACACACCGATCCGGTCCGAATATGCTTGAGATTTACGGCACAGAAGGTTCATTTGCCGCGGGACACGGTGAGATGCATTTCCAAACCCGCAAACTCTCTGATGAAGAGAAAGCAAAATACATTGAAGATGCACCCGGAGCACCACCGCCACCGATGCAGCAGTGGATCAATGCTATCCTCCGCGATGAACCGATGACAATCACTATCCAAGATGGGCGTAATCTAACAGAACTGATGCAGGCGTTCTATATGTCCTCTGAACAGGGCAAGGCAATAGAATTCCCGCTTTAAATAGTTATCAGTTGTCGGTTAACGGTTTTCAGTAACGCACCTACTTAGCAAAGAGAATTTCCTGCAGACATGGCAAACCGTTCTTAGTAAAGTAACTGACAACCAAATCATCCGAGGTTAATCATGCAAGACTATCAACCTATCTCTCTTACCGATTTATGTAATGTCAACGCAGAAATAATCGGTGCAAACACAACGCCAACATTGGGACAACAGACATTCCACGGACTCCCTTTTCACATTTCCGAAGGTGAAAAATGTTTCTTAGGTTTCGGTGAAGGTGTCCGGACAGACCCCATCCAAATTCCAATTAATTCTAATCCAAAGCGGGTTATCATAGTACATCGGCTGCTTGAGTCCCGTATCCATGAAGGCGAACCAATTGGGAAACTCATTGCTAACTATGTTTTTCACTACGCCGATGGTGAAAAGGAAAGTGTTCCAATTCGTGAACGTTTTGAGATCGGCAGCGTGCCGCAAGGATGGGGACAACAAACCTTCATTGCTGTCCCTGATACCAAAGAAGGTTTGCATGCTCGGTATCAAGGTCCGTGGGGTTCTGCCGGACAACGGCAGACTGAGGCGACTCAATGTGTCCCGCGCAACTATTACCTATGGATATGGAAAAACCTTAATCCCGATGTTGAAGTAACGTCAATAGAAATACAACCACAAGAACGTAAGTTTATTGTTGCGGCAATCACGCTCGGTTACCTTGACGAAGACCCTATCCCGCGACATCCGAACCGTGAAGTCAAAATCACACTGCCACAGGCAGAAGATGCTGACAAATCTTTTGACATGGAAGTAAATGTTGACCGTGGTACTGCGACCTATCCATATCCATTGCCAGAAAACCCGCCCGATGCGTTTATCAACGACGATTTCAAAGGGTGGGGAGAATTTCAAAATAACAAAAGCAGTCCAGTATATACTGAGATATCCGCTACACCATCCGCCACCGTTGAAATCATAAATCAAGGTGAAACGCTTGGCGCGGTCAATTGGGGAAAACTCCAAGAAAAAGGTGTTGCACAACCAAACGAACGTGTCAAGGTAGAAGTCATTGACACAGGCAGAAACTGGGTGCATACCACCGTAATTGACGAAGACACGAATAAACCTGTGCCGTGTCGTATCCATTTCCGTTCACAGCACGGTGTGCCGTACGCCCCGCATGGACACCACGCACATGTTAATTCAAACATGGGCACGTGGCATATAGACGTCGGTGGTGATGTGCGGCTGGGTCAGATTAGCTATGCTTATATTGATGGCACATGTCAAGGATGGTTGCCTCGCGGTGATGTTATTGTTGATGTGGCACGTGGTTTTGAATATACGCCCTTGCGAACCACCGTCAATATAAAACCCGGACAACGTGAGTTGACACTGCGATTAAAGCGGTGGTGCGATATGAATGCCGAACGCTATTTCAGCGGCGACACACACGTCCACTTCCTTTCAACACAAGGCGCACATACCGAAGCACAAGGTGAAGACCTTGGCGTTGTCAATCTTCTCCTTTCGCAGTGGGGGCATCTCTTCACAAATACAGAGGAATTTATCGGAAGACCGACGGTTTCTGCCGATGGAAAAAGCATAGTCTATGCCACGCAGGAAAATCGCCAACATGTGCTTGGTCACCTCACGCTACTCGGATTAAAAGAACAGGTTTCTCCCTGGTGTTCCGATGGACCGGGTGAGGCAGAACTTGGCGGGAACCTGGAGGTAACGCTCTCACACTGGGCAGATGCATGCCATGCACAAGGCGGCACCGTAGTTCTACCACACATTCCAAACCCAAATTGTGAACCTGCAACGCTCATCGCTACAGGGCGCGTGGATGCAGTCGAATACCTCACTAACGCTATGTATGGACATATTGAATACTACCGTTATCTCAACTGTGGCTATAAATTACCCCTTGTTGGCGGTACAGATAAGATGACAGCGGATGTGCCGGTAGGGGTATATCGCACGTATGTCCACATTCCCGAAAATGAAGAATTTAACTACGATAACTGGTGCAAATATATGAGTGCTGGCAATACGTTCCTCAGTGGCGGTCCAATGATTCGCCTTACCGTGAATGGACAACCGATAGGCAGCACAATCAACCTGCCGGGGAACGGCGGCACCGTTGAAGTTGAAGCATCCGCTGATTCCATCTTCCCAATTCATACTTTACAAATTGTGCAAGCGGGACAGGTAGTCGCCTCCACAGAAGAAAACAACGGAGCGCACCAGTTACGCCTGAAAGCAAATCTAAAAGTTGATAAACATTCGTGGATTGCTGCGCGCTGCGGCGGACCAAACTATGCACAGGCTGTTCCACACCACGATGGATGGCGGCGCGGTATCATTGCACATACTTCTCCGATTTACATTGCTGTCGGTGGTGAGTGGTGGATGTTTGATCCAGAAACGGCGAACTATATGCTGACCTTGATTGAAGGTGGATTGTCCTATATTCAACAATCAGCACGTCATCATGAACCCGGCACGGTTACGCACCACCACGGTGAGGATAATCATCTGGAATACCTTTCTCGTCCATTCCAAGAGGCACGAGAGGCGATTCACCGTCGCATGCATCAATTGGGCATTCCACATTAAAGTAGTAGGCACACTCCGTGTGCCGTTAAACATTTAAGGAGAGAAATGAGAAAAAATGCCAAAAGAATTAGTAGCAGTTGCCCCGCGGCAACCCGTTTTGCAAGAATATGAAGATGGTCCTGTTCCCGCCGATAGCGTCAGGGTCCAAGTCGAATTCGGCGCGCCCAAACGCGGCACTGAACTGACGGCATACTACGGATACAACAATCCAAATTTTCCACTAAGACTTGGGAATATGTGTGTCGGAAAAATTATTGAAATTGGCGATGATGTGGAAGGCTTTGAAATTGGCGAACGGATTGCTAACCACGGACACCTCAAGGAGACACACACGTGGCGCGCGAGTAGTGTTCTCAAAATGCCCAACCAGATGACGTGGAAAGAGGCAGTCTGCTATGATCCAGCACACTTCGCAATGTCTGCAATTCGTGATGGAAAAGTCCGCGTCGGCGAGCGGGCTGCGGTCTTTGGACTTGGCGCAATTGGATTAATGACAGTGCAAATGGCGCGGATTGCTGGGGCTGACTTCGTCGCTGCCGTAGACCCGCTTGAAAGACGGCGGAAAGTTGCTGAAAAGACTGGAGCGGAGCTTGTCATTGATCCAACTGCCTGCAATATCGGAGAAGTACTCAAAGAAGCAACCGGAGGACTTGGCGTTGATGTGGCTGTAGAAACGAGTGCAGTTTACGAAGCACTTGATGATACCCTTCGCAGCGTCACTTTTGAAGGAACAATCGTCTATGCTGGACGCGCGAAAGCGTGTACGGGCGGGCTTGACCTCGGAGCTGTCGCGCATGTCAACATTCCAAATATCATCTTTGCGCGCGCCAACAGCGATCCAAATCGTGACCATCCTCGTTGGAATTTCCGACGTATCGTTGATACTTGTTGGAAATGGCTTGTTGAAGGACGATTTGACTGTGAAGATGTTGTTGATCCCGTTGTGCCGTTTGAAGATTCTGTTGAGGCTTACATAGAGATGGACAATCATCCTGAACGGAGCGTTAAATTGGGAGTCTCTTTTCAATAGCGAAAGCACATTGTAGAGCAGGGTCTCTGTGCCTTGCCATGTTCTAATTACCCATGAGGTGCAAAAATGAGAACTCTATTTTCCGTTTGCTGTGTGATTTTAATCCTTACGTCTTGTCATTCAACCGATGAATCTACTGATAAAGCAGTCCTTGCGGGAAAAGTAGAACGGAACCTTACCATCACAACTGGAAGAGAATACGGCACAGGATTTGGTGAGGATTATGGAGAAGGAAAAGGTTTCATTCAGAAAACAGATTTATTTTTGTCCTTAAGAGTGCCGTCCTTCAGATCATCTATTGATACACCCAGAACAATGCGAACAATATTACACAGTTTTGAAGGCCAACTGTTCCAAGATTCACTTATTATTGGAGAAACATGGGAACAAAATGGAAATCGTGGTGGGACAGAACAGGTAACTCTTGAGGGTTATGAAGATGTAAAAATATCTGATAAGGTATTCCCTAAATGCTTAAAACACAAAACTGTGATAAAAGGTGCGAATTGGAAAAGTCGTACAGAATTGGGGAATGCTCTGGTTAATGGGACACGATATCTGTGGTTTTCGCCAGGGGTTGGTGTAGTGAAGTTACGATATGAACACTCAAATGGTGTTATCACGGAAGGAGAATTGATTGACAGTAAAACTCCAGTCAAAAACGACGAATTGTTTCCTATAGATGTAGGGAATTCTTGGACTTATAAATGGAAAAATGACTTTGAGAATTTAACCTTGATTGAAAAAATCAAAATTTTTAGGAACAAACAGAGTGCAGGCGGTCTTGGATTCAATACAATTGCTACTACCGAAAACGGTAAAAAGATGATGGATGGCAATTTTTACTTTTATCCTGAAAAGCATCCATTATTAGAAATTCGGGGGTCAGGTTACTCTTCGACTGGTCGTGAAACTCCAGAAGGGCCCACAAATATATTTTATGATCATATTGCAGGCCACTGGCCAGAATTATTCCGGTTTCCGTTGACTGTTGGGAAAACGTGGACTAAAGAAGGTTTATGGAACTCACAGGTACAAACAACCATAGAAGATTACGAATCAGTTAAAATTTCGCTTGGCACATTCAAGGATTGTTTGAAGCACAGATCCGTTTTTACGGGGGCAACAGCAGAATCCGACATCTCGCCATACACGCTTGAAAGAATTCCCTTAATTAATGGAACACGATATTTGTGGTTTGCGAAAGGTGTTGGACTTGTGAAAATGCGCTATGAACATTCAAACGGCGTTATCACCGAAGCTGAATTAAAAGAATACGACGTGCCTGGAGGAAGTGAAGAATATTTGCCTTTGAATATAGGGACTACATGGACTTACAAGTGGAAGAATGACTACCAACCAAGCCCAATGATTGAGAAAGTTGTCCTCAGTGATCCTAAAATTCGTCCTGAAACGCCTCTTGAAGATGCTTCCTATATCGTCACAATAGAAGATGCAAATGAACCAGGAGAGATGACGATTGATTTCACATTGACTCCGGAAAGCCCGAGTTTAGAAAAAATGCAATTGCGCCTTGATGGTGATAGTGATTATATTCCACAATACAGGCGATACATACCTGATGATAGCGATTTTAATAAGAAAAAGCGTGCTCCACTTCGTGGTTTAAATGTCGAAAAGCACATGGCGGGTCCACCACATTTTAGTGATACATTTTATCCTACTTGGAAGATTAAGTTTTTCCCGCATGAGGGATTTCCGAAGACATTTAGCTACGAAATATCACAAAAATATGCTGAGAATTACAAGGCTTTCCAAACTGAACGGTACGGACATGGATCATATTCAAAGACACGTCCCTATTTCCGAGATGACTGTATGCTTTGGTCAAGTGGTGATTTATTTATTGTTGGTGGAAGAAACGACAATATTGAGGTAGAATTCAAACTTCCTGAAGGTTGGCAGATATTAACACCTTGGAAACGAATTGGAATTACGGGACATAGATTCTCTGTTGAAAATCAAGAAGAACTAACGATGAACTATTTACTTATAGGGGAACACGTTGAAGTTGTAGCACAATCAGACAAGACTGAAGTTGTGGTTGGCATAGGAGGCAGCCTAAAAGCATCAAAAGATGAGATGCAGCGGACCGTTGAGAAATTTCTACATGCTTATACACAGGTTTTCAAAGGTGGTCCCGATGGTCGTGTGATATTTATTGTAAACCCCTATGAAGGAGAAGGCGACAAACGGATGAAAGGACACGGTCGCAGGCACAGTGTTAGTATCTTGATGGATGAAATTTTAGATCCGACAACAAAACATGAGTGGGGACCTTTCCTCGCGCACGAAGTGTTCCATATATGGAATGGACTTACCGCTCTTAATCCATTTACATCAAAGGAAAGATGGTTCACTGAAGGTGTAACGAATTACTATTCTGACATCACATCAAAGCAGCTCGGCTATTTATCGGAAAGTGAATTTTTTGATCGACTTGAAGATGCGTGCGAAGACTATTTGACTGTTTCTCACGAATATGCAATCGGTGATGACTTTAGGGATAGCCGTTTACTATATGAAGGTGGAAGTCTTGTCGCAGCATCATTAGACTTGCAAATACGCCACCTCACGAAAAACAGAAAAAATTTCAATAACGTAATGCAGCAGATGTATCGGAAGTTTCCGGACAATTCTATAGAATATACACAGCGCGATATCATTAGAACTGTCAATAAAGTCGCAGGTAAAAACTTTGATTCCTTTTTTAAAACTTATGTCACAGGAAAAGAGAGACTTCCGCTTGCCGAGTATTTCAACTATGCAGGTTTAGATGTGCAGATAGAATACAGCGAAGAATTACCGACAACTGATTATATAATTGATGTACTTAAAACCAGTTTACAGAAAGAAAAGTGGCGTTTGATCTCTGTAAACGGTGTAAAAGTTGATGCATTTGCTGACCTTCGCGAAAGTGCTAAAAGTTGGAAATCTGGTGACGAACTAACGGTAACAATCGAAGAAAATGATGAAACACTCACCCTACCCGTCACACTAAGTGGAATTTCTGAAAATCCACCAACGACAAGAGATGTAAGTGTCCGTATCACTAAAAAGGTAGAAACAAATCGGTTACAGCGCGCTATTTTAGCAGGCATTTTAGGAAACAATTAACTTATGATAAGGAGGCAACAATGTTTAACAAACCGAAACGTATCTTAATATTTGTGGTCGCATTTGGATTGCTGGCATTGACAGCAACCGTTACCCTAACACAAGAATCATGGTTTCCGTCCGAATGGGGAGCAGATGATCGACGTGGTGCCGCAAACCGACTAACACCACAAAAAGTGCTACAAGCCGCAAGTCTAATCAAAACAGGCGAAGTTTTCGAACTCGGCAGAGTCTATGAAAGCGGTATTCCAGTCTTTGGAACTCGGCATTACAGTCTACGGATTCCAGCGATGTCCGGTCCACTCGGTGAAAACAAAACGACATGGTTTGAGGAAATTTTCAGTGGAGAAATCGGACAGATTGGTACACAGTTTGATGGACTCGGTCACATCGGTATCGGTGATCACTTCTATAACGGATTGGATCAACACGATTTTGCCAAAGCGGAAGGATTGACAGAACTCGGTGTTGAGAATGTGGGACCTATTGTAACACGTGGTGTCTTGATTGATGTTGCTGGCTATAAAGGTGTTGAAGTCCTTGGCGATAGCTACGAAATTACGCGCGCCGATTTAGAAGGCGCTTTGAAAAAACAAGGCGTTAAGATTACGCCTGGTGATGTTGTGCTTATTCACACCGGTTGGGGAAAATACTGGATGATGGATAATGATCGTTACAACAAAACAGAACCCGGTATCGGTATGGAAGCAGGACAATACCTTGTTGATCAAAAAATCGTAATGACATGTTGCGATAATTGGGGAATAGAGGTTGTCCCAAATCCAGATGAATCCCTTGCATTTCCAGTACATCAGTTGTTTATCGTCAAACACGGCATTTACAACCTTGAAAACATAATCACAGAAGAATTAGCAGCAGCAAAAGTGTATGAATTCGCCTTCAGTTTTGCGCCGCTTCGCCTGAAAGGTGCGACTGGTTCTCCCGGCAGTCCAATTGCCATCCGATAATCTTCCACGGGGCAGCACTCTTGCTGTCCCATAATCCTTCCTTTTTTCTATCCACATCTGCACAAAATTGTACATATTATTTCCCGTTTGCCCCTTTTTGTGCAATACAAACGTTGAAACACTGCCCTTATCAGCATCTTTATGTATCTGACATTGGCACGTAAATTGCTATCTATTCTGACATAATGACCCAAATTGTTACTTCCAAACTAAGAAGGAACTTGACAATGAACATTTTTAAATTCCTCCCCTATTTTGTTTTTACCATAAGCATTTTAATGGTCGCCTGTTCAACACCGACGTTTTTGATGAATGAACAGAAGGCAACCCCTCTATCAACAGATGAAAAAGTTCAACAAACCGTAAAAACGTTGAATGCTAAACCCATTTCAACAGTAATTCAGAAGTGGGGGAGACCGCATGGTCTCAGTGACGATGATGCAGGATCACGTGTCTACATCTGGCAGATACCTGCCCGAGAATTCCTTTCCACACAAGATAGTAGCAATCCCTCCCGACATACAAAAGTTGTGACCAAAACTACAGAGAAACTATTGCCAACAGATGAAATTTACGAACTTATTTTTTATACGCAACCAGATGGTGTAATATACAAAATAAACACAAAAAAGGATATCGTATCAGCGATTTCTTTTGACCATAATCACACTTTAAAATAACATGATGAACTTACCCACAATATCCATCGCATCCCATCGAGTCACGCGCCTTATAATCGGTGGTAATCCGTATAGCGGCATATCACATCAATCTCCTGCTGCATCCAAAACGATGGAGGATTACTATACGACACGCCAAATTATGGCAGACCTCGCACAAGCAGAGCAGAACGGAATTAACACCGTGCTTGCCCGTGCAGACAAACACATCATGCGGACGCTCAACGAATACTGGAACGCAGGCGGCACAATTCAGTGGATTGCCCAAACGCCAAAGTCGACAGAATATGGCAACCTCAACGACTATCTCAAGATTATCGCACACTACAAACCAATTGCCATTTATCATCACGGTGGCACCACTGATCAGTTATATGCGGAAGGCAAACTCGATTCACTTTGCGGTAGTCTCAAACGTATCCGTGACCTCGGATGTGCAGTTGGTATCGGCACGCACGATCCACAAATCCTGAAATACTGCTACACAGAAGGATATGATGTTGACTTTTACGTTTGTGCATTATATAATCATACTCGGCATAGGGAATTATATCTGCCAGATGACCGTGACTCAGCAGTTGCTACCATTCAAGCAGTGCCGTTACCGATTATTGCCATAAAGGTGTTAGCGGCTGGTAGAAATGAACCTTATAATGCCTTTCAGTTTGCACTTGAAAACATAAAACCGATTGACGCGATGGCGGTTGGGATGTATACCCAATTTCAGTCTGACCAGATTCGTCAAAACGCGCTGACTGTCGCAAAACTTATCAGAGAATTAGAGAATGAACCGAATTGTAGAACCAGAAGTGATGGACACAGCGGAAGCCGCCGAGGCTTACGATGCGATGGAACACGGTGAGGTTGATGAGGCTTTTGTTAATCGTGTGATTGAACTCGGTGCAAACGATGGACATTTCCTTGATATCGGCACAGGTCCCGCCCAAATTCCAATCCTACTTGCACAACGTTGTCCCAATATTCACATCACCGCTATTGACTTGTCTGAAGAGATGCTAAAGATAGCAAAACGCCACGTCGCAGATGCCAATCTTAATGATCAGATAACACTTGAACATGTTGATGCCAAAACCCTACACTATCCCGACAACACTTTTGACGGACTTATCTCTAACAGCATTGTACACCATATTCACGATTCATTGCGTGCCCTTAAAGAGATGGGTAGAGTTGCCAAACCTGAAGGTATCGTTTTAATTCGCGACCTCATCCGTCCTGAAACCCCAGCAGATGCGCAAGCGTTTGTTGACCGATATGCCGCAGATGATACCCCCTACCAACAGAAGCTCTATTACGATTCCTTCCTTGCCGCCTTCACACTTGCCGAAGTCAATGAGATGTTGACACAGATGGACATGCCGGGTGCAGTTGTTGTTCAAAGCACTGATCGGCATTGGTCTATTGAACGCAGTGTTTGATGTAACCCCTATCCCAAGTTTACACCTTTGGAAATCACGCTATAGATTTTCAATCCGTGGCAAATCAATTTTTATAGTGAAATCCAAAAACATGTGCACACTCCCTGGTAGATGCGGTTTCCTAACCGCATCTATGGATTGAATAAACTCGGTTCGGTTAGGAAACCGAACCTACCGTAGTGTATAGATAATTATGGATTTTAGTATAAAAAGTTGACTTCAGATATATTTTCTGATATGCTTATACGCGTTCTACACCTTCTTGGATAAGAAATGTAACGGTTAATTAACAATCAAATCATGAAGTAAATGAGAAATAAATGAAATGAATTCTGTAAAAACGAAATTGGATACGGCACGGGCTGAACTACTTGACTTAGGTTTACGCAACCCACTGATTAACTATAAACTTCTCAAGGCACGAGGCGTTGAGATTGTTGATGAATCTCCACCAGATGTCTATCAGATTCTTGTACAAGATAAGAAAACTATGTCTTTCCTTCCAAAGGATGAATCTGAAGAAGACAATTTTTTTCTCTTTGAAGATGAAGAGGAATACGACTCTGCTCGGTATACCGATACTAAACTTCAGACAAGTCATACATCTAACGAACTTCAAAAGCGTTTGTTGAATACCTATTATACAGCGCGCACTGCACTTGAAGAGCAGGGGGTGACTACACTCTATCTTGCACTCGGTATGCTTGAATGGTGTGAGTCTGAATCAAGTGAGATATTACGTCGTGCTCCATTAATTTTGATCCCGGCGGAATTAGATCGTACCAGTGTGCGTGCTAATTTTCGTGTTCAATACACAGAGGAAGAAATTGGGACAAATCTTTCCCTTCAGGAGAAACTAAAAGCCGAGTATGGTATTCAATTACCAGATCTTCCCGAAGTAGACGACCTTGATCCGTTAAACATTCAAAAATACTATCAAGAAGTAAGTGACACAATTGGTGACTTTAAGCGGTGGTCGGTTGATACTTCTGCAATTGCGCTCGGTTTTTTCTCATTTGCCAAGTTTCTAATGTATTGCGATTTAGACGTTAACAATTGGCCTGATAATGCCCTCATTCAACATTCAGTATTGCAGTCAGTATTGGAAAACGGATTTCAAGAATCTAATCCATCTATTGACGATAGCATACCTGATATTGACAAGCACCTTACTCCCACTAATACTCATCACGTCGTTGATGCAGACAGTTCACAAGCATTAGCTATCTATGATGTGAGTCAAGGACGAAATCTTGTTATCCAAGGCCCACCGGGCACAGGAAAATCCCAAACCATCACCAATTTGATTGCAGCAGCTATTGCAGAAGGAAAGCGGGTACTGTTTGTTGCAGAAAAAATGGCAGCTTTAGAAGTGGTCAAGCGCAAGCTGGATGGAGTAGGACTCGGAAATGCATGTCTGGAATTGCATAGTCATAAGATGAACAAAAAAACTGTCGTTGATGAACTGAAACGGATTCTTAATATCAACGAACCTCGGATGACAGATATGGAGCAAGAACTTGAGTCCCTTTTTAATGATCGTGGCCGTTTGAATAGTTACTGTGAAGCAGTTAACAAACCAATTGGCGAAAGTGGTATTACACCTTATCAGGCGTATGGAGAACTTTTAGTAGTGCAGCGGAACCTTTCAGGAAAGAAACTCCCCACTTTAGAATCAAATCAATTTCAACACTCAGTATCTGAATTTAGAAAAGGGTTGGCAATTACAGAAGAATTACAGACACTCCTCAAGCAAATGGGTGTACCAAAAGAGCATCCGTTTTGGGGTAGTTGTTGTAAGGCCTTTCTTCCGGCCGACAGAGAACCACTTAAACGTGCAGCGGCAGAAGCAAGAGAAACAGTTGTTGAACTCCAGAATTCAACCAAACAACTTGCACAACACCTCAATCTTACGGTCCCAGATACTTGTATGGAGGTTGAAAGTCTCATTCGCGCAGCCCGACACGCGTTAGATGCACCAGACTTATCGGGGGTTGCTGTACAGTCAACGGAATGGAGAACACATAGAAATGAATTAGAATCAGGACTAAGTGCAGGAGAAAGGTTGAACGAACTTCATAGCGCACACGATGATATCCTTATCCGTGAAGCATGGCAACAAGACGTACTTGAGATTCGAAAAATGCTGGCAGCTTATGGAAATAAGTGGTGGCGCATATCTTTAGGTAAATATCGACGTGCCCGTAATGAACTCGCGGGCTTATGTACGCAACTACCCAAATCCCATGATACACAACTTCGTCTGGTTGATGCAATTCTTGAAGCACAACGTGAACTGCTCCATCTTGAGCAAATGCAAGAGATCGGAAAAGAATTATTTAGTACACACTGGCAGGGGCAATCCTCAGATTGGAATCAACTCCAAGAGATTCTCAAATTTCTTTCAATATTGCACGAATCGGTAACAAACAATGAATTGCCAGAAGCGTTAGTTGTATACCTTGCATCAAATCCGAATTTAGAGACACTTAAAGGGATACTTGCAACCGTTGAGAAACACCAAAGCAACTATCCCAATCTCCTTCAAACTGTGATAGATAAAATTCAATTCGATGAGAAAGCACGATTTGGTAGTGATAATGGGTTAAAACACCTCCCATTTTCTGAACAGGCAAAAATCTTTGAATGTTGGGAAACTGAATCGGACAGTCTCCAAGATATGGTTTTATATAACCACCAAGCTGAGGCGTTAAGAGATAACGGTTTCATTGAAGTTGTGAAAGTTGCAAATGTTTGGCAAGATGCGGGCGAATGTTTGTCGGATATACTTAAACATGCGTGGTATAGCGCAAAAATTGAGACAGCGATGGGGGAACGCTCAGTCCTTGCAGGTTTCAGTAGTGATGCACATCAGTATATTGTTAAACGGTTCATAGAGTTAGACCGCAGCTCACTTGAATACAATAAGGTAAAAGTGGCATACCAACACTGGAAACGTCTTCCTCAGAATGAAACGTCCAGTGGACAATTAGGATTGCTCAAGCGTGAATTTCAAAAAAAGCGGCGGCACCTGCCCATTCGTCAACTTACAGCTAAGGCAGGAAATGCAATACAAGCAATTAAGCCTATATTTATGATGAGTCCACTCTCAGTAGCAACGTTTCTACCACCTGAGAGTGTTGACTTTGATTTAGTGGTTTTTGACGAAGCAAGCCAGGTCAAACCTGTTGATGCTTTTGGAGCGATTATTCGAGGTAGGCAAACAGTTGTTGTTGGTGATAGCCGTCAACTTCCACCGACATCTTTCTTTGATAAGCACATAGGAGATGAAACCGATACCGAAGATATGGAAGAAAATATAACAGGTGATACAGAGAGCATTCTGGGGTTGTTTAGTGCTCAAAACGCGCCAGAACGCATGTTACGGTGGCACTATCGCAGCCGACACGAATCGTTAATTGCCGTGTCAAATATTGAATTCTATGACAACAAGCTTCAACTCTTCCCAAGTCCTGATGCCGGAAAGAAAGAGGTTGGTTTGGTTTTTCATTACCTATCAGATACTGCTTATGACCGTGGGGGCAGTAGAAGCAATCCGAAAGAAGCAAAAATAGTGGCAGAAAAAGTCATGGAACATGCACGATCACATCCCGATTTGACGATCGGTGTAGCGACGTTTAGTACAGCGCAAATGCAGGAAGTTCAAGATCAACTTGAACACCTACGCCGAGAAGACCCATCTTGCGAACATACGTTTTTTAACGCGCATCCTGAAGAACCCTTTTTCGTAAAAAATCTTGAGAATGTTCAAGGGGATGAGCGCGATGTCATTTTTATTAGCATTGGCTATGGACGAACCACCAAAGGGGAGCTGAGAATGAATTTCGGCCCCCTCAATCAAGATGGTGGAGAGCGGAGGTTAAACGTATTGATCACGCGAGCGCGTCTACGTTGTGAAGTGTTTACTAACTTAGCTGCTGATGATATTGACCTTAGTAAGACGAATGCACGCGGTGTCGTAGTCCTTAAGCGTTACTTAAAATATGCACAAACTGGTGAACTTGACATGCGAGAAGCAACCGGCAAGCCTCCAGATTCCCCATTTGAAATAGAGGTAGCGGATGCCTTACGTGGATGCGGTTATGAAATTGACCATCAAATTGGTACTGCTGGTTATTTTATTGATCTAGCTGTCAAGGACCCGAAACGGCCAGGACGTTATTTGTTAGGTATTGAATGTGACGGGGCAACCTACCATAGCGCGCAATCAGCTCGCGATCGAGACCGAATTAGGCAGGGAGTACTTGAAGGATTAGGTTGGCGTATCCATCGTATTTGGAGTACCGATTGGTTTAGATTTCCAGACCGTGAACTCAAAAAGACAGTAGAAGCGATTGAAGCAGCTAAGGCACACATTCCCTTCTCTATCGGCAAAACACCAGAAACTAATAATCCTGATTCTAATGAAGATAAGGAAGAATCAGAAACAGAGACTGAGGCAATTGATGATCCAACCCCAGAACCAAAGACCAACTCCCAAACAAAAAAGTATCAACCTGCAGAATTATCTATTTCTACCAATGGGCTTGATTTACATGCGGTCCCGTGCCGCACGATGATGGACTGGATTCAACGTGTAGTTGAAATTGAGAGTCCAGTGCACATTAATGAAGTAGCAAAACGTATTGCCAATGCTGCAGGGTTCAAAAGGATCGGCAATCGTATTCAAAACGCAGTTAAATTTGCTGCAATACAAGCAGCTCGTTCTAAAAGTATTCAGCTCAAAGAGACATCTCTATATGAGACATTTCTATATTGGACTGGGCAGGAACAAATCACTGTGCGAATCGTGGTGAACTCCCAAATGCTTCACGCAAGTTGCAACTTATTGCCCCCGAAGAAATACAAGAGGCAATCAAGTTGGTTGTATCGGAATCTTGCGGCATAGAACAAGACGACTTACCTCACGCCACTTGTAGGTTATTTGGTTTTAAAAAGGTTAATTGGGACATGCAAGACGAAATTGAAGGCATAATTTATAAAATGATTGAACGCGGTGAGTTAACGGATAAAGCTGGCTCGCTGGTACTTACTAATTAACCACCTATCAATTTTCAGAGTCCTCTGAAATTACCTCTACCTTAAACCTCCCATAAACCCATACCCAGACTCAGTTTATCATCATCCTCTGATTTTTTGAATTTTCACATTGACTCTGAAAACTCTAAAATTCCCTATCTTTTCTATCCATAAAATCCTAAACAATTACCGCATTTTAATTCCCATCAACTCAAAAAACATGGTATAATATTAATGCATCCCATGATACAAACCTAAATTCACTTTACAAAGGAGAATCACAATGCCAAAAGTTACTTTTGTGTTGTTACTATGCTCACTAATTATCACGAGTCTAAGTATCGTTTATGCGGTTGATGACGGACTTGTCGCGTACTGGCCATTTAACGAGGGTGCTGGCAAAACTGCAGTAGATGTTACCGGCAACGGACATGACGGTAAATTTGAAGGAGCACCCAAATGGGTTGATGGAAAATTTGGCACTGCACTTGAATTTGACGGTGCAGGTGACTATGTTGCAGTAGCCGATGACGATGCATTAGACCTAACAAAAAATATCACACTGATGGCATGGTTTAGTCCAAACGATGTCCTAACGAGTCGCCGTTTGATGGTAAAAAACGATTCCATCTTCGTCATTTTTGACTTTGGAAATAAAAACAGCATTGATTTCCTCGTAAAACCAAACAACACCCATGCCGAATCTACAACAACAGATTGGAAAGTTGGCGAATGGTATCATTTCGCAGGGACGTTTGATGGGAAAACGATGAAGGTATACATAAACGGTAAATTAGAAGGTGAAAAAGCGAATGATGTTCCAATCGCGCCATCCGATTTAGAATTATGGATCGGTGGTGATGATTATGGTCGTCCAACTGACTGGTTTCCCGGTAAAATCGATGAAGTTAGGCTTTATAAGAAAGCTTTGAGCGAGGCACAAATTCAAAAGACTATGAATACACCGCAGGACGTGCAGGCACGCGGAAAACTTACCACAACGTGGGCAAAAATCAAAGGGCTATAAGGAATTTGTATGACAAGCCAGCAGAAACGCCCTGTCGTTCTCATTATTCGAGATGGATGGGGCAATAATC
>JAPPMR010000487.1:0-6207 GCA_028818995.1 Candidatus Poribacteria bacterium
CTCACTTGTGTTGTGACCGAAAATGTCCTGTATTAGAGAACTAATTTCAGCAACCATTTCATCATTTTTTTGCTGTTTGGCAAGTTCTAATGCAAATTCAAGGTCTTGTCTTGCATCATCAATAAGCTGAAGCAAAAACAAAGTTTCTGACCTATTATAGTAAACGGATATATCATTAGGGTTAAGCTCAATTGCCCTGTCAAAGTCATTAAGTGCAGAAGGATATTCCTGTAATTCTTTCAATACTAAACCACGTTGAAAATAGGCATCAAAATAGTCAGGTTTTAAACGAATTGCTTCATCGAAATCTTTCAACTCTTCTTCCTGACCAAGACGCTGTTTTGTTAAACCAAGCCAATAATGCACATAGGGACTATTTGGTTGTAGAGGCAATGCTCTTTCAAAATCAGTCAAAGCTTCTTCCACATGACCAAGATCATAGTTACTCCGTCCACGTCTATAATATGCCTCTCCATAATCTTTATTTTTACTAATTGCTGTGTCATAATCATTTATGGCATCCGAATATAGACCTTGTTGTTGGTATAAATATCCTCTATTGAAATAAGTTTCAGCATCATCTGGATCTATTCTTTCAGCATCTTCGAAATCCTCTAATGCCCGGTCATATCTCTCAAGTGAAGTGTATGCCCTACCTCGTAAATTATATGCTTCAACATCATTGTCGTCTTTGTTAATTGCTCTTGATAAATCCCCAATTACCTCTTCGAATTCTATTTCAGTTGCATGACTCTTATCAAAAACAGTACGACTTCGCGCTTTAAGTGCAGACGGGGTAGGTTCTGTGTATGGCGAATCCTTACTATGCACCCATGTGGCGAAACCTTCAAAGTCAGGAAACAACTTGTCTTCTGTTAGACCTGATGATTTATGAAGTTCGTTTAGTATTTTTTCTTTGCAATCTGCTGCAATGACACATTCATTATCTGCTTTGAACTTGTATTGTCCAAATAAGAAAACAGATTGCTGAGCAATAATTCGGTGGTTTTGATATTTCGGCTGATAGTAATAAAGCGGGGCATCCTTCTCTTCTTTGAGAAAATAACTGATATTTTTCTTTTTTTCAGCATCTTTCTCCAAGAACTCTGGTGTAATCTCTATACATTTTGGCAACCCTGACGACCTTGGAGGTACATGCTTCACCGCATAAACCTTACCATTGACATGTTTTATGCTGTCTTCAGTCTCCTTCTTCTTGTCTTTCTTCTCTTGATGTTCATCCTTACTCTTTTGATAAGGTTGACAAGCAAACCAGAGTGCGATTTGTGCACTACATGTAAAATCTATTAGACACGTTGCTGCTCCATAGTGTTGAAGTTCAGCAAGTATATCTAATATGTTAAATTCCTTGCCGTCCTTCTTATTGTAACCTCGCTGTTTTGATTTTGTAATCAATTCCTTATTGATGTAAAG
The DNA here is from genome assembly GCA_028818995.1 of Candidatus Poribacteria bacterium. Next base: position 1,435 of record JAPPMR010000487.1, read on the forward strand.
GTATTTATTATAATTTCTTTTCTCTTCATCATGTTGTTTTTCAATGTACATTTGTTCAATTACGTGTGGTCGAAGGGACGCTGATGCTTGAATTTTGAATGCTGCATTTGGAACGCCTCTAAAAACAAAATTACCTTCCTGAAATTGTTTTGCCCAATTTATGAAATCTTCAAGTTTCCTAATAGGTATTGACCAATACCGGAGTTGTGGGTTTTCAACCACTCCAGTTTTCTTCAATTTTGTAAGTGCAATTTGGACGGGATGATACTTAGACGTAAACGGCAACCCACCTCGTTGCTTATGTACTTCTTCAACTTTTGTTTTAATTTCATTTAATTCTTTTGTTTGTCCAGCGAATAGTTCAATGATAAGTTGTTCCGCTATTTTCGGAACGAGTTTTTTATTCTTACTGATATTCATGATGTTATTTAGGTGAGATTCTCCATTTCCAGTAAATTTATCCCCTGATGTGGTCGGAGGGTGGCAGAACGGGAAGAGATTTGTTCAAACACCCGATACTGGTTTAGAGTAGTATATCTTAATGTGTATGAAGTTGTCAACACTTTTGGTCCAACGTTCCAGGGGTGAGTAAAGTTTAGGTTATAAATGTCATGCTGCCTGTGTGAGTTTATTACAACATCTATCCTACGCCCCATTTTTATTTAACATCGTGAGGAAAGCACTGGGTTGATTGGATATGTTTGTTGAAGAATGAACTTGGGATTGTTATTTGTATCCAGATACAGTAGCCGCAAAATCTTTGTACGAAAACTTACACACCCAAAAGACACCACCCTGATAGGCGCGTTTGAAAAACATGCCTACCAAACCAAAGACAACATAAACAACGCTTTTACAAAACGCGCTTACCCGTTATGTGGTAGGGCTATTGACAAATTATTTACACCCACCAAAAAATGTGCTATGATTACATCAGAACGACATAAGCAGCGGGTAAAAGACTAATGAATATTCGAACACAACTAACACTTAGCTACATAGGGATCGTGCTTCTGGTGCTATTTGCGATGTACTTTTTTCTTGCGGGAACACTCAAAGGTCTACTCAGTGACCGTATTATCAATGAGTTAGAAGTTCAGGCGGCGCTCACCAGAGAATTTCTGAAAGAGGAACTTCCAGAAAAGAAAAACTTTACGTATCAGGTAATAGATGGTCTTGTTGATAGACTCGGAGAAACAGGTAAAGTGCGTTTGACTTTCATAGGTGAAGATGGGACTGTCTGGGGGGATACGGAACGAGATGGTGATTCGCTAATTGCGATGGAGGAACACCTAACTCGTGCGGAGGTGCAGGATGCGCTGAATCTCGGTAGCGGTGTGAGCAAACGTGAAAGCAAGACAACGGGGATAGAATACCATTATTTTGCGTTGCCCGTTGAACGAAATGGCAACTTGATAGGGTTTTGCCGCGTCGCTCTACCGATGGAAACTGTTAATACAGCACTTGGAAACCTTCAGCAGATTCTTTTGTTTGTCAGTATTGCTGGGTCAATTCTTGCAATTCTGTTCGGTGTTCTCACTACAGGTGCTATTGTCAAACCGATTAAGAGGTTGACGCAGATCACACAATCTATTGCTGCGGGCGAAAATACATCACAAGTTGAAGTTAAATCTGATAATGAATTGGGACAACTCTCACGAAATTTCAATCTTATGACAGATAGGGTTCAGGATCATATTGAAAAAATTTCCTTAGAGAATCAACGTTTAGAGACTATTTTGACCAACATGAGCGAAGGTGTGTTACTGGTAAACGGCGCATCCGAAATTACTTACGCCAATCCCGCCGCGATTGTTATGTTGAACCTTCCAGAGATGTATCTCGGTAGAGCGTTAATTGAAATCAACCGTATTCCTGAACTACAGGCTTTACTTAGGAAAGCAGAAGAAACAGAGACTGTTGCTTTTTCGGAAATTCGTCTTGGGAATCTGCAAGAGTCGGAAGCGGAGGTGACTATTGTCCCTGTAGCAACTGAAAGTGAGTATGTCATCGTTATTCACGATGTTAGCCATGTGCGGCAACTGGAGCGGATTCGCTCTGATTTCGTAGCGAATGTGTCGCATGAACTGCGAACACCTTTGACCACAATTCAGGGATACGCTGAAACTTTATTAAACAACGGGTCTACTAAAAACAAAAAACGCAAGGAATTCATTGGAAAAATCCTAAAACACTCTGCTCGTCTCTCACGCTTGGTCTCAGATTTGCTGGAATTGGCACGGCTTGAATCAAGGGATATTGAGTTAAAACGTTCGCTATGTCACCTTAATGATTTCCATGAGCAGATTTTGGATGTATTTGAACCCGTGTTGGAAGAAGCGGGGGTAACTCTGCAGTGGAATATATCTGAAGGTTTGCCTCAGATGAACGTGGATAGTCAGCTTTTCATGCAGGTTTTTGTGAACCTCATTGACAATGCTATTAAATATACCCCTGATGGGGGTGTGATTGATGTTTCAGCGGAGTTAATTGAAACAGAATCAGATACCACTGATGAAGTTGTCGTACATATAAAAGATACTGGTATCGGTATCCCATTAGAGTCCCAATCTCGCGTTTTTGAGCGGTTTTATCGTGTTGACAAAGGACGCGCGCGTAAAATGGGCGGTACTGGTTTAGGACTGGCTATTACCAAACATATTCTGTTGTGCCACAATGGACGAATATGGTTGGAAAGCGAGTTAGGACAAGGTACTGTGTTTTATTTTGCGTTACCTTTTGAGGAATCGAGTTAAAACTTGTTTTACGGCACGCGGAGCGTGCCTACTACTTTTAATATAGTCAAATCTGCCAAGTCTGTTGTGTCCAAGCCATCTCCCAAAATAGATATTCATAACGACTGCTCAGTAGGAAATTTTTGTGAAGCCGCTCTTTTTCGGCAGAACTGCTTTCAGTGGTGATTTCGTTCAACAAGTTTCGCAACCATTCACCTAAAGCAAGGAATTCAGGAGAAGCATACATATCTATCCATTCTTGGTAGAGTGGTTCGGGTGAGCCGCCCTGTTCGGCGAGGGTAGTACCGATTTCGGCGTATCCCCATTGACATGGCAGGACCCCAGCAATGACATCTGCTAACGTTCCGATTTGTGCAACGTGGAGCATGTGTCGCGTATAGGCATGTGTTGTTGGTGCCATCGGTGCTGCTTCCATCTCAGCGGGGGAAATGCCGAATTTTTCGCAATACCCGCGGTGCAAATCCATTTCGGTGTTCAACGTTTCGTCGAGCAATTTTGCAAAGAGTGCCATTGTCGCTTCATCGTGTGCTTTGATTGTGCCGTAAGCGAATACGCGGCTATAGTCCAATAGGAACAGATAATCTTGGATCAGGTAGAACTTGAACTTTTCTGTTGGTAGCGTTCCATCTGCCATTCCGCGAACGAATGGATGCTTTAGGTCTGCTTCCCAGATTGGTGCGGCGGACTGTCTCAGTTCATCGGTGAATTTTGGATTTTGTGTCATCATGTCTCCTTGAAATGTATTTGGACTATCTATAGATTTCTTTTATATCATACCTTAACCGCGCGAGGATGTCAAAATGTTTGAAAGACTTGGGATTGTTACCAATATCTGGGTAAAAGAGATGGAAAATGGTGCACGTTTCGATGATTTGATGGTTGAATTTGGGGCAAACGGATTTAAAGATATGGAGGTCCGCGAAGGCGATTATCTTCGTAACTCTGAATTCGGTAACCTTATTCAAAAACTTGAAGAAGCGATGCTCGATTTTACCGATGCCGAATTTAAAATTATCTGTGATGCTGTGTGGGATAGCACTGCTGCAAATGAAAGTTCTGATCTAAATAAAACAAAACATGCTGCTCTATTTAAAGAGATTGCTGAGTTTGTCCGAAAAGCAGCAGAATTGACGCTCAGTTATGCCATGTCGCATCCATGGCTTTCTGTACCGATTGATAATGAGGGAGATACACAAAAGATTGTTAGCGCGAAGAAATTGGCGTATCTGTTATGTCCATCACGAGCGAGGTTACGCCTTGTTGATCTGGATACTGAAGGTGAGATTGATGAAAACGCTGCCATTGCCAATCTAAAGCGGTACGCTTCGCTTTTGCCGGATTATCCGATGATTTTTGCGGTTGAGAACGCCCGACAGTCAGCAACATTAACCTTGAAATTGGCTGTCGCAGGTGGGATCAAACTTACGTATGACGAAACGAACACGTATAGAGCTGACGGAACTACCTTAAATCCACCAGAGGAATTCTGGGGAAACGTCAAGATGGATAATCTAACATCAGTAAATTTTAAGCAGAAAACGGAGGCGGGGGTGTTATCAGAAGTAGGCGATGGATATGTGGATTTTAGGACTATTAAACAACGTTTGCAGTCAGGAAACTATACTGGGGATCTGTTACTTGAAAATATGCCTACTACACATTCGTTAGTAGATGCGTTAAAAAGTCGGGAATATCTACTCGGATGTTGATTTATAGTGGATTCTACAATTAACTTAACATCTGAACTGTAGGAAAGAACTCCGATTCCGGACTAACAGCGGTTTCGTCGCGATTCGGAGATCGCTCCTACAGAATATGCGTGAACTTTTTTACAGAATTTACTATATAATTCGTAGGTCGGGTAGAGTGCAGCGAAACCCATAGGCATCAATTTAGCGTCTAATTTTTCTTGTAGGAGGGCTTGTAAATCCCATATTTATTATTTTAGGTTCGTAGTCACGCAATTCATTGCGTCTCTTACATTCTGTAGGAGCGACCCACAGGTGGGGGGAAATTT
>JAPPMR010000487.1:6217-19464 GCA_028818995.1 Candidatus Poribacteria bacterium
ATACCCTAAAATAATGCGGTATATAATATTTTTTTCTCGCTACCCCTTGGTCCATAAATAATCCTCCGGTCGCCAACCAGGAGATCGCTCCTACAAGAAGAAAACCGGGCTTACAAGGTTTCCCTCCCACAAGAACGTTCACGGACAATACGGAGCGGTTAGAAACCGATCCTACCTGGTGAAAAAAGGCATTATTGGCGTATTTTCTTGATGGTGCCCCATGTGGTTGTCAGTTTTCCAGCGGCATGAACAGGAGACGGTTGCTGTCCTGATTGATCAAGCTCCTTGGCAGTTAAAGGACGATTCCAAATCTTCACTTCATCAATCAGTCCCTTGTAAAAACGATTCAGATGTTCTCCGACCCAAATTGACTGCCCGCTGTTGATGTCCTTTGTATTGTCATCCTTTTCATCAATCAACTTGCCGTCTACGTAAAATCGGATCTTTTTCGCTTTTTGGTCTCGGACGCCAGCGAGGACATGCCATTTGCCATCGTTCAGGAAGTCTGGAGAAGTTATCCCCGCACTATTAGCGCGTCCTTTATCCCGGACAGAAAAACCCATTTTGCCACGAGCCGCGGGGTTATCGCCGCTGACGGAGAGTATCCAAACTGCATCAGTGCTCGGACGATAGTTTCCTACAATTCCATCGTTCTTCGGCGGCTGATCGTCTGTTTTCACCCACACCTGTACTGTGAGTGAATCGCCAGTGGAGAATGCAATTGAATCTTCCAGTGGCACTTCAACAAAGTCATCCGTGCCATCAAATTCCAACGCGTCACCGTGCTTTCCATCAACAGTCGTTGCGCCGCCGTTAATTATTCCGTCATTGCCCTTTTCAGACAAATCTTTCACAGTATTGCCGTCAATGGTGTTTTTATCAAAGCTCAGATGCAGTACTAATCCGTCCGGGGGATTAGCCTCACTAAGCACCGTAATACCGATGAGCATACCAATAATCGTGAGAAATACAAAAACTCTTTTCATGATAAACTCCTTTTGAGAGGTTTATTATAGTAGAATTTACAAACAACTTACATTGTCATTCGATGCTTACAAAGCGTCCTGCAGTTTAAAAGTCGCGACCAGAGGTCGCTCCTACAGGAAGAGGCGCAATGAATCGCGCTTGGTGAATGTGCCAAATCAAGAAATCAACGGTATGAATACCTTTTTGGCATTCCCGTATGACATTCACATTAAACGCATCAAACCTAAAAAAACTGAAAAGGTAATTTTAGACCTCACTATAAAATAAACAGATTTTAACTATAGTAAAACACACAATTACTCAGACATTGTTAACAGCGCGCTTACAAAGCACGCCTGCCGTGTTAGAGTGACACTAAATTGACACATAAGAAATAAATTTAGTCTAACAGCGAAGCAACGAGTAATTCCATAGCAGGTACTGTGCCGACATCGGGTAGTGACGACATTGCCGCCCACGTCTCGTATCCACCCTGCTGAGTTAACGCTTCGTCCGTACAGATGTAACCGATATAACCGTTTGCCAAACTGACAAGAAATAGCGGTTTTGCATCAGATTTAGATTTGATATTCAATCCTGTCTCAACAAATACTTCGCCAGGCAGTGCGACAATCGCAGCCTCACCAAGACGCAGCACTTGAACCGGTGCGGTCATCTGGTCAGGTAATTTCGCCAATCGTTGGCATTCAAGCGCATAGATATCCACAAGACTTTTCGGAATCGGTTGCCCAACTACCCAACTAAAGGGACCGGTTTCATATCCATCATAAGTTCCAACTTCTACAGATAACACTTTTTCTGCGACTTCAAGATCCGCATCGGTAATCCGCTTTCTCGCAAAATTTAACGTATCAATTTTTCCGCAGAGTTGTAAGGTTTCATGCATCTCCATGAACTGCATTTCAGTGATGAAATGCCCTGCAAGGACATTTGCCATTTTCACTGCCTGTGCATGTCCTCCTGCTGTCCACTTAGTTTGTCCGCTGAAGTCTATATTATTGATTTGTCCCGATGCTGCATTCCAAAGCAGTGAAACACATGTTTCACCTAAATAGTGTCGCATGAGACGGTCGAAGTGTCCAAAATAATCGGCAGAGAGTGCGCTGCCGTTGTCCGTGCCAATGTAGTGAAGTGAGAAATTGGCAACTGCCGAGATTGGTGTATTGTCTTCCGTCTCAACGTACATCATAGCAAGTTCGGGGTCAATTGGACCTGTCGGTTGGACAAGATCGGGGTTTTCAATCCCTGGATTCATACGGACAGTACCATCTTTCATGTGCCAACGCCGATTGAAAGTGATGCGGTTTTCGGAAACACTTGCAAATCCAATTCGTGCTGGAACAAGCCTCAACAGAGCGAGTTCAACAGCGTCGGCAATCTTCAATGGTACCCAATCGGTATACTCATTATCCTCATCAACGCCAAGAAGGTCAGCAACTGCAACCGCTGTATGCGTGTGCGTAGCATTGACCATCACATGTTCTGGAGGAATATCACACCTGTCAGCGATACGTTGCTTTGCGAGGTCAACCATTCCCTGTGTGACTGCAATCAGGTCGCATGTGACGAGTGCTATTCGTGTTGAGTCGTTTTCAATGACGAGTGCCTTAGCGAACAATTCGTCATCCACGTTTTGTGCGTATCTTGGGCGAAATCCACCCGGAATTGCTGTGCCGAGCGGGGGTGTAATATTTGATGTAGCGGATCCTGCTTTGATAGGCACTGTTTTTCTCCAATGCTAAAATTTAGCGGAATTGGTTTCTGCTTGCTCAGTTTCGGACTCATTGTAAGTTTCAGTTTCATCCGATTCTTTGACGGTAGGCACTTCACTCTCCTCATTCGCCGTGGTTAATTGCTTAATACGGTTACACAGTTCGTCAAACAATTTTGGCGCAGTTTCTGCAGCTTTGAGTTCTGCTGCAAGTTGTGTCCACTGCTGTTCGGACATATCGTTTCGGGATTCTACGCTGTATTTGCGTTTGATATAGTTCCAGAGGCCTTCCTTACTGATACCTGCTTTTTCAAGTGGTTCTGATAACTGATTTGCTATTGCGAAAGCGGCTTTTTGTGCGTTGGTGATATTGTCAGTGGACTGTTGTGGCTGCGGTTTTTGCTGGGTATCGCCGCCTCCAACTTTGCGATTCAGGTAGAAGTTCAGCACCTCACGAATTACTGGGACAGGTAACAACTGTTTGATGGCGTTGCGTTGTGCTTTATGAACTGCTTTGGTAAATGCGAACGGATCAGTCCGACTGCCATTCATTTTCGGTTGTTCGTACGCTCCCCAACGAGATGAACCTGTGATTGTATCAACTGCCTTGACAGTCGCAATCCAAGAGTGTTCAAGTTCCTCATACTTCATTTCTTCTACCTGGATACCGCCACGGCGGTTTGCTGCTTCGTTAATGCCCGCTAACGTCAACCCTTCAACGACGCGCCCACCTTGTTTGAAAGAGTAGACATAATCCTGAATCGTCTGTCCTGTCATCAGTTCAACAATTGCTTGGTCATCAACTTGGTCAACGACTTCGTATTCAGCAGTTACAGGAACCATTTCTTCTTTTTTTTCTTCAGACATAATGTTGTATTCTCCATAAATTTTAATGTTGTTATTTTAGCATAACATGTTTTTCAATGTGTGTCAAGAAAAATATGTATGCGTTAAATCACAATTCATTTTTTATATATTCTAATGTTTCTGTTTATTCTAATGATACGCTTTCATACCTCTATTTGTCAAGTATGTTTACTTTGGCTGGGTGTGTAAAGTTTCTGTCAAAACACATGCCTACAATCTGTAGGAGTGATCTCCGAATAGCGACTGTTAATCAGGAAGCGGAGTTGCTCTACAGAAGAAATCGGGCTTATAAGGTTTCCCTCCTACAAGGAGATGACATGGTTTATGCCGAAATATTTACACCCTTTCGGTTTGACAAAAACCTTGAACTCAGCCCTTGATCCTGCTATAATAACGAAAATCTCGGTATCGGAGTATCAACGAAAATGGCTGTTCCACTTCTAAACATGCAAGCAATCATAAAAGACTTTCCTGGGGTGCGTGCATTAGATGACGTGAACTTTGAGGTGCATTCTGGAGAAATCCATGCACTCTGTGGTGAGAATGGGGCAGGTAAATCAACGTTGATTAAGGTTCTTGGCGGGGTGCATCCTTATGGCACTTACGAAGGACAACTACACATCAACGGTGTTGAACAACGTTTCCGTAACGTGCGTGATGCGGAACATGCGGGCATTGCTGTCATTCATCAGGAATTGGCGTTGATCCCTGAGATGACAGTTGCTGAAAATATCTATCTTGGCAGGGAACCGCGTCGATTTGGTGTAATAGACAAATCTCGTTTGTATCACGATGCGGGGCAGCTGCTAACGCAATTTGGATTGGAAATTCCGTTACAGGGACAAGTCTATAAACTCGGTATTGGTCAGCAGCAACTTGTAGAGATAGCAAAGGCTTTGTCGCGTAATGCGCGGTTGCTTGTGCTTGATGAACCGACAGCGGCGTTGACGAAAAGTGAGGTGGACATTCTTCGACAGATTCTGATGCAACTCAAAGACAAAGGCGTTGCTTGTATCTATATTACCCACAAACTCAAGGAGATATTTCAGATTGCTGACTGTGTGACGGTGCTGCGCGATGGCAAAACAGTTGCAACGCAATCAATTGATGAATGCACCGAAGATATATTGATTTCGCAGATGGTTGGGCGTGAGTTGACGACGTTTTTTCCGGATCGTGAACACTTTTCGCCACCATCAGCGGAAGCCTTAACTGCGCTAAAGGTTGAAAATTTAAGCACCTATCCATTAGAACCTCCGCGTCTTGAGAACATCAGTTTTGAGGTGCGGCAGGGAGAAATCCTTGGGGTCGCAGGACTGATGGGAGCAGGTAGAACGGAACTTATTAACACTATTTTTGGTGCATATTCGGGTAAATGGAGCGGAAAAGTTTATAGAGATGGGGCACCTGTACAAATTAGTTCGCCCCGCGATGCGATACAAGAAGGAATGGCGTTAGTCAGTGAAGATCGGAAACGGTACGGACTTATTATAGATAACGATGTTGTTCGGAACATGACACTTACAAGCCTCTGTGCATCGGGAGAAATTACATCGTTTGGTGTTATCAACCGTCAAGTAGAGTATCAAAAAAGTGGGTATTCTGTGGACATGCTCAGTATTAAAACACCTTCGCTTGATGTTCCTGTTAGTCAACTTAGCGGTGGAAATCAGCAGAAAGTAGTTTTAGGCAAATGGTTAATGACGCGCCCGAAAGTGCTGTTTCTTGATGAACCGACACGCGGGATTGATGTCGGTGCGAAGGCAGAAATTCATGCATTAACCGCTCAACTTGCTGACGAAGGTGTTGCTATTGTGTTGGTGTCTTCAGAACTGCCGGAGATTTTGGGGATGAGTGATCGGGTTATAGTATTACATGAGGGCAGGATTACAGGTGAATTTACCAACGAAAATTTGACACAAGAAGATATTTTGCGTAGTGCAGCAGGAGCGTAATGGAAAAGGTATTTAGGACAGAAAGTCCGGAGGAAACACAAACGCTGGGTGAGAAACTCGGCAAAACACTCAAACCCGGTGACGTTATCGCACTCATCGGTGATCTTGGAACGGGTAAGACGTGCTTAACACAAGGCATCGCGCGTGGTGTGGGAATCGCTCTGGGCGAAGTCGTCAGCAGCCCTTCCTATATCCTCATAAACGAATATAACGGAAAGATTCCTATCTATCACATCGATCTATATCGGCTTGAAACCGCTGCAGAAATTGCTGACCTTGGATTAAGCGAGTATGTGGAAAGCGACGGTATCTGTATTATTGAATGGGCGGAACGGATGGCAGACGGACTACCCGATACCTGTATAAAGATTTACATTACGTGGGAAGATGAAAACACCCGATCCTTCAAAATACAACATTCTATATCTCGATAGCGGTTCTGGTATTGGTGGGGGGCAGCGGAGTCTTCTGCTTTTATTGAAGTTGTTAGACAAACAGCGTTTCACACCTTTTGTAGGATGCCTGGGTGGAAGTCCGTTTGCAGCAGAAGTGGCGAAGACAGACGCGCAAGTTCTGCCGTTGTCTCTCCCTGAAGCACATAACAAAACCGATAAGGTGAAACGTTTTACGTTCCAAGATTTGTTCAATGATTTTCGGCAACTGCGGGTTATTCTGCAACTGCATCGGGCAGTAAAGCAGCATGCAATTGCGCTTATCCATGCCAATTCACTTTCAGTAGCATTACTTGGCGGTATCGTAGCGAAATTGAATCGTATCCCAATTTTAATGCACAAACGCTACGCAACATCTTACGGTATTCTGGACAAGATTTGTGAAAAATTGTTACATCGGGTGATTCTGGTATCGGAGGCAACACGTTGGGATTTTGCGCCTAAAGCAAAGCAGACTCTTATCTATAATGGTGTAGATTTAGAGGCTTTTCAAGCATCACAAGCAGAAGTAGAAACCCTTCGTTCAGAACTCTTTTCGGAAAATGCTAAACCTATAGAGAGTGAGTCGGATCTACCAATACTTGTGGGTGTTGTGACGCGGATTACACCAGAGAAGGGCATCCATTTTCTTGTGAGGGCGATGGCTGAGTTGAAAAAGACTTTTTCTGATGACTCAGTTGACATCAAATTGCTGATTGTCGGAGGTCCATATTTTCAGAAAGACCATGATTATATGGCATCGCTAAAACAGGAGATAGCCGATTTAGGGGTTGCGGATTCTGTTATCTTCACAGGCTTTTTATCCGATACACGCGTGGTTACGACGTTGCTTGACATTGTGTTAGTGCCTTCTATTATTCCAGAGGCTTGCCCACGTACCATCATTGAGGCAATGGCGGTAGGTAAGCCGGTCATTGCTACACCGCTTGGTGGAAGTAAAGAACTGGTCACACCTGAAACGGGGATTTTGGTGCCGCCTGAAAATGCCGAAGCAATTGCGTCTGCTATTGCGGGACTTGCTACTGAACGGGAAGAGTTAATCGTGATGGGAAAGGCGGCACGTGAGCGCGCTGAGCAGCTATTCAGCAGTGAAAAGAATACGGCTTTGACAGAAGCAGTTTATACAGAACTATTGACCTAATTTTCAAATACATTTCTTAGATGGGTATAGCACAAGCAAGACCATAGGTGTTAACTTAAGGATTTTCTAAATATCAGAAACGCTCTTTAGTCCCGTAGGGACGCAATGTTTATAGATATAGTGTTATTCAGCAACTTGAACCCCGTAGGGGTGGTATGTGTGTGTATCGCGTTGCGATAAATATGTCGTTCCTACGGAACTCAAGAGGGGTGTTGGACATCTTTTCTATAAACATATCGTCCCTACGGGACTAAATATGAGACATTTTCAATCACTATAAGGATTGAGAAGCACTCATAAAAACATAAACGTTTTCTTAAGTTGACATCCGGGGAATGCCTAATGGCATTCATACCGTTGATTTATGGGTTTCACCTGCGGTTCAACCCAACCTGCAAGAACAGTTTTGCTAAATTGACACCTACTGGGTTGGAGAGTATGAGTGCTAATAGTCGGGAATCGGAGGTCGCTCCTACAAGAAGAAATAGGGCTTACAAGAAAGATAGAGAAAACGCTAATCAACACACCCAGCAGGAGTCGTAATGAATGGGGAAAGAGGTAAATTGCGTAGTCCGACGCAGGACGCACAAGTTAGCCAAGGCAGATTGAATCAAGTTTCAGACTTCATAAGCGAGGAAGTTGGTGATACTTCCAATTGGATTGAGATTTACCGCACTGGCGATGAGTGGGAGGTGAAACTCATCCAAGCGACTTTGGGTGCGCAACAGATTCGCTGTCGTCCTATGCTGATAAAACAGGAACGTCAAACCGCGTTGTTTGTCGCGCCTGAAGATGAGGTTACTGCCTTAGAATTGGTGAGTCGTATTGACGTGGCAATTGCTGATAACGAGATCACATCACAATCTGAAGAAACAGCAGAAGCACTAAAACAACGCGACATGGCTGCTGTTGCAGAGGAAAATCCACAATTGACTACCGAATCTGGGGAGACTTTACTCGCACAACGTGAAGATATTGGTAGCGTTGTTTATGTAGAGGGGCAAGGGTATGAACTCCGTGTTGGTACAGAACCATATACTACTGTAGCGGAAAAGGACTGGGAGGAGTTTACAGATTTCAGTGCGCAACGCCAAGAATTCGTGATGCTTCTCCGACACGAATATCCGACGCTTTATGAATGGATTCAGGAGGAGAAATTGTTGGCTGAATTCATTCGGCTTATTGAGATGACGTATCAAGATGATGCTCCTGTTCCTGTCCCACCACGTCAGTATGCTGATATTTCCGAGACAGAAACAGGGACGAGACCTTACAATTCATTTGCCTTACTGAGTTTGACGGTTGCTATAATTTCGCTCATCACTGTGCTTTTCAGTGTTCCATGGCAAGTGAATTTTGTGTTCGCTGCGGTTGTTGTCTTATCTGGTGTTATTGCGTTTTTCAGGATACGTATGCAGGCAGAAAGCCTTGCCGATGGTGAAAAAACGGTGGGAGCGCCAATGGCACTCAGTGCGATTGTGTTCGCGTGTTTGGTGGTTGTATTTGCGTGGTGGTTAGATCAGCGTCCTGAACCTGAAACGCCAGAGAATCCGCCTGTACGTGAGCAGGTTGGGGATCGGTAGGAGCAATTCAAACAGTAAAACACCTGAAAATATATCTGCCCTAATTGACATATCAAGTGAAATATGTTATTCTATATTTGCTATTTATAGACGCAAGCGGACAGACGAAGACAGAGCGGTGTCCTCGTGAATCTGACTTTGTAAATTTTGGGGTGGTGATACCTGATGCTACGGATTGAAATTCAATCGCCCGATCTTGAAAAAGAGGTTGATGCCTTAATCGGGGTTGGGCTTTATCCTGATTCTCATACTTTGATTATTGATGCCCTTGAGAAGCTGGTGCATAACAAACAGAAATCCCGTCTTGATGCTTCAATTCAACTCTATCAAGACGGAGAAGTGACACTCGGGAGAGCCTCTGAGCTTGCAGGGATACACCGTTTTGAGTTTGAATCGATTTTGAAAGCGAGAGGTATCTTGAAAATTGTTGAGGTCGGCTCGGTAGAGAAATTGAAGGAAGGTGTTTCACTCATCAAAAGTTTTCACAAAGAAAATAGCAAAACTGAGGAATAACAGCTTTGGTATTTATTGATACCGATATCCTTTCAATTTTCTCCAAAATTCAGCGTTTACCATTATTGTTTGCAGTTTTTGGTCAAGATGTACTTCACATTGCGGCTGCTGTAGAAAATGAAATTAAGGTAGGTGTCTCAAAGGGTTTTCCTTTTGCCAATGCCATCATAGAATTGCAAGCACAAGACTGGATTCAGACATATCATCCGATAGTTGAAGACGAAAAATTCATGGTTTCTCTGCCAGATACACTGGACGCAGGTGAACGCGAATCTATGGCATATGTAAACGCCTCACTGCACTTTTTGCGAGTAATGAACGGCGTGTGATGCACCACTGCCAAGCAAACGGGATTCATTGTACCAACCTTAATGAAATTCTGAGGGCACTCTGGGAGTTAAAAATTTTGCCAGTGTCTGATGTGAGGATGGTAGTGACCGAGATTGAAACAAAAGATTCGCTCAAATTTCGATCTTCAGCCACAATTTTTGATGAATCCAATGAAACAAACGTCTAAACTTGAAAAACTAGTGGAGTATCTATTCTAAAATTATAGGTATCAGTAATAGTCGGGAATCGGAGTTCCCTCCTACAAAGAGGTACCATCTTCTGTAGGCATTCACCGCCTACAGAAGAAAGGTGCCTTCAGCAGACAAAAACAGTTGAATCTCTTAATGAGAGAATATTTATTAGAATTGGTATTATTTACTCAAAGTGATAATATGTGTTGAATTCACGGAGAGATTTGCACACTATATCAAAGCAACAAAAAAGGCAGGACCATCCGCAATGGTTCTGCCTTCCATTTTTTATACTAAAATCCACAATTACCTTTGCATTGACGAGGTTCGGAAACCTCGCCAGCGTGAGCGTGTGAGATTGTTGTTCATTGAAATGTGAACATATTTTTGGATTTCGCTATAAAGTGAAATAAATTTATCTGCCAGCTTTGAGATGTCCCCAAGTGGTTGCAACTTTGCCTTTCGGATTAACGGGTAGCGGACCGTCGGGACCGTAAACAAGTACGTCTTCGTATCTTGCCGTGGTAGACCACGTAGCAACACCAACTCGTCCGACACCATCTCTGGTAGCATCATCTATTTTTGCTACTTCATCATCATTGAGAAAGAGTGTGTAACCGGTGGGTGTATTGACAATTTTGACGGTATACCAGTCACCTGTTTTAATCGTGTGATTGCTATGGGCACCAGCTTTGCCGCCACCCCACGCTTCCACTTGCGAACGGGTGTTTCCCCAACCTCCGAGGTTCCACCAATATTCCAACTGAGCCTGTTTCTGCATGCGCGGTGGGTGTTCTTTAAGTGCTTTTCCTCGGGGATTCATCGGGCCCTGGCATCGAAACATAATCAAGAACCCTTCAGCACCACCGATTTTGTTGCCACGCACCTCGTAGGTATAATCAACCCATTCTTCATCCCAAAAATCATCCGCAATAATACTCATGCAGTTGGAATCGTTTGAGAGTTGATGATATTCTTTATTTTTGAATTCCCATTCGCCCCACAAGGGAACCCATTTCTTTTTTGATTCGTTTGTGTTGTCGAAATTATCCTCAAAGTAGATTTGTGACATTGCAGTTGTCGCAATGCTGAAGGTAAAACAACATAAGAGGATAAATATACCATATCTTTTCATTTGATAATGCTCCTTTTTGCAAAAGCGGTTTTGATTAGTGACCGCCTTTCTTATATGGTACGACTATGAAACTGCACCATAGGCATCAATTTAGCCTGTGAATAGAAGAATTTTTCTTGTTTTAGAGTAGCGCAAACTGTTAGTTTGCGTTTTACGGATGCACAAACTAACAGTTTGTGCTACAAGCATTCCAATATATCGGGCTTACAAAGCCCTCCAACAAGAAGAAATATCCTAAAATTGACGGCTATGGTACGGTTATGAAACCGCACCTACTACTTCTAATGGTTTAGCGAAAACTCTGCTGAATTTAGTAAGACCCAATAGAGGTCTTCATAAGCCAAGTCTTTGTCTCTATATAGACTTCGTTCTAAGTAACGTTGAAAATAGGTTTGTTCTTTACTCGTTGGTTTGCGAGACAGCACAGTGAGATAAATAAACTCAACACGATCAATCGCGTCTCGCCAATTATCAAGGACATAGTTGATGAAAGTGCCGCGTTCTTTGTAATTAGCACTATTATTCACCATATCTCCATTAATCATCATGAGTGCCTGTGGTACGGTACCGTTGAATGCCTCAATCTCTTCCATCTCACCGTTGTCAAGTAAAAAGAGAAATTTATTGAGATGTTCGCGTTTCCTATATTCAAGCGATCGTAGCATTTCTTCACGCTCCTTGCCACCTTGTCTATTTATTCCTCCCATTTCAATTTCTTGTAATCTTTCAAAACCTGTGGCTTGCATAAGAGAATAGAAAAATTGTTCAGCATTCAAGGGTTTCATATAGGCGTGTGAGTAATAGATTTCATCATCCTCATTACTTTTATTTGTTTCTGAACTGCGCTGATACGTTTTAGAATTGAGAATAGTCCGCATCAGATGTTGCAAATCGTATCCGTGAATGACAAAATCCTCAGCTAACCATACTAATAGTTCAGGATTGGTAGGTGGATATTCTTCTCCAAATCCATCAATCGGTTCAACAAAAGCGCGTCCCATAAAATGTTTCCATATCCGATTGACGAGAGCCTTACTAAAGTAAGGGTTCGTTTTTGCGGTCATCCATTCTGCAAGAGCCTGACGCTTTTTGGTGAGTTCCCCCTTATATTCTTCATTACTGTCGAGGAAACGCGGTGGAACAGATTCTCTCGTGCCGTCGAATTCGTAGAAAGCCATTCGCTCGTTTGATGAATTTTTAATGAGGAAATTTCGCATCGTCTTCGGTTCACCGAGGATATCCATGTCTTGATATTCTTCTTTTTCTTCACTTTCAATACCTGTAAAGAAGGCGGCGATACTATAGAAATCTTCTTGTAACCATGCTTCTGTTTTATGATCATG
Source organism: Candidatus Poribacteria bacterium (assembly GCA_028818995.1). The sequence goes on from JAPPMR010000487.1 coordinate 18,426, forward strand.
GCATTCAGCACACTGCATCGGAAGACCGAGAAACAACCGAGAGGTATGAGAAGTTAAAAAGATAGGCGATGTTTCATAACGTAAGACATAGTTGCCAGCTGCGTTGTCACGTATTTCTCCATCAGCAGCGACAAGTTCTTTGACAAACTGGTTATAAGGCATGTTGGTTTCAAGTGCTTCACGTACCCAACCATTTAAACCGGTACGACGGTCATCCCCATCGTCCCGCCTACCAATTAACCAATTCACCCATAACAGCGTCCAATAATCAACGGATTCTCTGCTCCCAATAAGTTCATCAATTTTCTTTGCACGTTTGTTTGGCGAACCGTCGTCAATAAAATCTAATACATCTTCCGGTGTCGGAATTTTACCTGTCATATCTAAATAGATACGTCTCAGAAATTCGGTATCAGTTGTCTGTCTTGAAGGTTCAAGTGCTTCTCGTTTAAGTACAGCATCAATATGTCTATCCAAGTGTTTTGTGCTTGAATGGACGTGTCTATCGGTAGTCGTCATCGTTGTGACTGTAGCGCAACTCGCTACCAAAAAAGCGAGGGCAAGCAGAATTGCCCAATTCCGATACGTTTTCCAAAATGTTGCTTTCATTGTACATCTCCTAACAAACTCGGTAATCTCGGTCTATCTCTATCTATAATTTTACAAAACTTTAGACAATTTTAGAATGTGTGTGTAATGGTCAGAGTGTATAAAACCATTATAAACACCTATAGAAGATTTGTAATACACATTTCGCCCCGCTGGGGCTAATGTTCGTTGCACATTTAGATATATTTTTCAACGAGTTACGATTTTTGTGAAAACTGACAAAAAAACAAGATAGTTGAGAACTCAGTTTGAGATAGATTGAAATTGTATAAACTTTAGTATAATTTTAAGTTTAACGCATTTTTCTGTAGTTTTCAAGGGAATTTAGCAGGGGTATTTAGTTTTAAGAATTATCAGTTGATGAGTGTTACTAATAGTTTATTTCGTAGGTCGGGTTTCGCTTGCGACACCCGACATGAACGCAACGTGT
>JAPPMR010000920.1:0-14761 GCA_028818995.1 Candidatus Poribacteria bacterium
AAATAGGTGCAATCATTTTGCACGGACCGCACCACTCTGCCCAAAAGTCAACAACGACAGGTGTATCCGATGTAAGCACCATTCCCTCAAATGTGTCGTCTGTGATTTCAAAAGTATTTTCAGCCATGATAACTCCTTTACTTGAATAATTGAAAATGATTTCGATATTTTGCCACCACGATAGTCAATTGTTGTGATGATTTACAGAATGTTATTGAGACATCCACCACCTTTGATTTGGCAAGGTCTATAAACAAAACTTTCTCTATCAGACGAATCAATATGTTAATATGTTACCTTATTCCGAAATTAATTTCCACATATAATTAATCACTTTCAATTTTAGATAGGGTGTCGTTCTGTTTCAGTCTAAACTTTGGCACACATCTATAGGTGAAAACCGTCAATCAATTTCTCTGTAAGTCTGTGTTCATACAAAGTAACAATTGACAAACGCCTCTCTAAATTGTATAATCTGATTTAAGGACTGGTTGAAGAAAGAGAATCAAAACAACATCGCATGAACACACCTATTGAGATATCAAGTTTAGCAGAGTACATTAATAAAATAAATGAGATAACCGCCCCTGGTTTAAGTTATATCTATCGTGGTCAAAGAAACGCAGAATGGCGAGTGAGTAGCAGTGCCTATCATCGCTTGTTGAAAATGCTACCAGATGCTGAACCGGAATTGTTAGCAGAGTTATTCGTAGGTTATCTCAAACAAATTGTTGATGAGATTCAACTAAAATATCCTTCTACATACAAGGATTTGTCTCCATTAGAGTGCATGGCACATCTGCAACATAACAAAGTCGCAACCGGACTTATTGATTTTACATTTAATCCGCTTGTCGCACTTTGGTTTGCTTGTGAGAATCAAGATAATAGAGATGGTAAAGTTCTTGTGTTAAAAAATGATAGAGAGAGGATTGAAGAGATAACAACAAAAGATAAACTTCAAAAAGATCTGGATATTTTTTTTGATGTGGGTCAACCACAGTGGTATCTTTGGTCACCTACTTTGGATAGTTTGGCAGTAGATACGCAGCGCATGACGATGCAGCAGTCCGTATTTCTATTCGGATTGCCTGAAGTAAATACTGAGATGGTTATGCAAGAAATTGTAATTCCTCAGGTACACAAAGAACGTCTAAGAACGGTATTGGCAAAAATGGGAATCACGGAAAAGACCTTGTTCTCGGATCTGATCGGCTTTTTTGAGAGAAACACGCATGCACACCTTTACGATCTCTCACACTTGCCGAACCCTACTATGGAGAAAACCAGCGATGAATGACACGCAGACCAGCACGGACAAGCGTCACTACAATTATTTTCAACGCGCAAATTTTAGGTTAGCTTCAAACAAATACGACGAAGCAATTGAGGATTATAACGAAGCAATTAAGCTAAACCCTACCTATGCCAAATCATATAAAAATCGTGGTCTCGCTTATTTCACCAAAGGTGAAACTGACCTTGCGATTGCCGACTATAACAGAGCAATAGAGTTGGACTCAGGCAGTGCACATGCCTATAATAACCGTGGCACTGCTTACAGCATCAAAGGTGAGTTTCATCTTGCCATCAAAGACTTTAATAAAGCGATAGAACTCAAACCGGATCTTGCCGAGGCTTACAATGGGCGTGGTCTGACTTACCACAACAAAGGTGAGATTGACCTTGCTATAAAAGACTATAACAAAGCAATAGAGTTGAGATACGATTACGCCAAAGCATATAACAATCGAGGTATTGCTTACAGCCATAAAGGCAATGCTGAACAAGCTATTGAAGATATTAGCAAGGCAATAGAATTCCAACCAAACCTTACCAATGCCTATTGCAACCGCGGTAATGCTTATGTGAGAAAAGGTTTAATAAATCTGGCTTTTAAAGATTATAACGAGGCAATACGTTTGAATCCCGAGTTTGCAGGGGCCTATTGTAATCGTGGTGTTGCTTACGAGAGCAAGGGTGAGCTTAAACTTGCTATTGAAGACTACACAAAATCGATAGAATTGCAACCCGATTATGCTGAGGCTTATAATAATCGCGGTGTAATTTATAATAAAAAAGGTGAGGCAGATCTCGCCATCAAAGACTTTAGTAAAGCGATAGAACTTAAGCCGGAACTTGCCATTGCCTATTGTAGTCGTGGGCACGCTTTTTGGGTCAAAGGCAAACTTGAACTCGCCATCGCAGATTACAACATGGCAATAAAACTCGAACCAGATTTTGCTGAGGCATATAACAATCGTGGGATCACTTACTTCGTCAAAGGTGAACCCAAACGCGCTATTGAAGACTTGAATAAAGCGATAGAACTGCAACCTGATTATGCTGGGGCATATAACAATCGTGGTGTAGTATGGTCACGGCTGCAAGAATGGGAAAAAGCGAGGTTAGACCTGACTGTCGCTAAAATTATAAAAAAAGACAGCATCGTTTCATTCCAACCTACTAACAAGAGCGTCTTAAACTTTGAACATATCCCTGGTGTTAAACTACCGGAAGACATTGCCGCAATGCTAACACCTCCATAGCAGCGTGAAAAAAACACTCGCCAATTAGAAACCCCATTATATCGTTGATAACTGGATCAAGTTGTGGTATACTTTCTTCAACTATTTATAGCAAGAGGTGGATCCCATGAACGACTATAGAGACATTATTACCATTGAACCCGGTAAACGCAGCGGGCAGCCGTGTATTCGGGGAATGCGGATCACCGTTTACGATATCTTTGAATACCTTGCATCGGGTATGACAATAGCGGAAGTTCTTCACGATTTTCCCGAGTTAACGGAGACAGACATTCGTGCCTGTTTTGCTTATGCTGCGGACAAGGAAAAATCGCAGGTGGTCGTTTACACAGATGAAACTTCTGTTCGATCAGAACCTTTCCGACCAATTGGTGGCACTACTGGCGGATCTGTTTCCTGATTCTACCCATGTCAAAACTATAGGGTTAGATACAGCAACAGATGTTGAGTTATGGAATTACGCTCGTGAGAACGATTATTTTATCGTTTCAAAGGACACAGACTTCAGGAATAGAAGTGTTATTCACGGTTACCCGCCAAAAGTGATTTGGATCAGCATAGCGAATTGTTCTACGAGTGCCGTTGAATAAATTTGAGAAAGCATTTCGCTGAAATTAAAGAATTTGCTGGAGATGCAAATGTGGGGTTATTGTCCTGCGGTAATTGGCTTAAACCCTAACAACTTCGGTTCAGCGTAAATTTGTAATCATATTGAACAGAAAATGCGATTAAACTACCAGAAGACATCGCTGCAATGCTAACTCCCCCGTAGGCATAGCAGGAAAATAAAAGACTTGAAGTACCAATAAAATTTGATACAAGATATTTTAATATTTGGACACCTTTTAGAAGTTCTAACGCATAGTATCCTCATGTAACGGTATAACATCTTCATGTAATGGTATGGCCACTTCATCACCTGTTTGAGTCCTAATTCTCAGGTTTGGGCGTCTTTTAAGAATGCCAAATAGTCTTTTTTCGTAGTTAGACAAGTTCAATAGCGGGAATTCCATTTCAACCAGTTCGTTGTAAAAATTTCTATCAATATATGTCAAGACGCCATCCCAGCGTGTTATAAAATCACTATCCTTTGAAGATTTTTGTAGGGCAAATTCAAGCACACCAGCTTTTTGCTCATAGTTTGAATTTCTCGCTCTGATATGTGATGAATACCCATCAACATATACTATCGATTTGGTCAATTCCCACATCATACCATCAGTAAGTTCATATTTCGGCATGCCGTGACTTTCAAGGCATTTTTTTACAAGACTTTGTGCATTTTTTACTGGCTTCTCTGTCATATAGCCTGCTGAACGCAATTTATTTTTCCTAAAAGTATATACAAGTAGAACAGGCACTCCTTCAATCCTGAATTTGTAAATAAGAATGTCTTGCGTCCGAAGAAACACAGTTTTACCTTGTTCAATTATTCTCACACGTTCCTGCGTGTAACCCCACCGAACTTTACGAAAATCGTAATCGCTTTGCACATCTTCAGAAACAATGTTGTAAAATGCAGAACACCCTATAAAAAGGAATGGAATAATAAGTGATCCAAAAAAGAAACCAAGTTTTTTCATTTTGTGACCTCAATTTACCTGCTATACTTGACAAACCTAACTCCACTATTAAGATTCTATATCTTAATAACGCAACGTAAAATAGAACTCGTGCCAAGATTAAATCTTAGTCCAGGTTCTATATTTTTATAGATCATTCTTATACTTAAATTTTCGTGTTAAATAAATTGTAACATATACAATTATATCTACAGTGATACATATAAGAGGAATTGTAATAAATATATTGTCCCACGTATATGCTACTTTTATTAACTTCGTATCTAAAAGCAATATGTCCACCAATTTTATACTTATACCTATCAAACTTGATATGATATATACATATTGAAGATGAATAAACCAGTCTTTTAACCATAGCACTAAACTGATCTGTTTATGTCTCATAGCTAATCCCCCTTTTTAAACATCTAAATTATTAATTCCAATCATTAGGAGAACTCGCATATCTAAATAAAAAAGACATGACATGCGGTTAGTCAGTTGAGGAACGGCTGCCATCCCCCGAACATATAACCACATACCATGTCCAAAATAAAATAGCCAAGTACAACTTTATAGGACTTGTAGGTCCAAAAAAGACACTTGAATATTCTAACGTAGTAAGGTATAATTAAAATGACGAGGGATGGCAAACTGTTACTCAAGTTCGTTGATTTCCTTTGTCATGCATGGTAAGTAAGGCAATACTTGCCATGCAACAATCGCTCGTTGTGAGTTAATTCTATTTATCCAGATGACTCGCAACGAGTCATCAACATAGTTATTTTAACACCCAATAATATGAATGTCAAGTAAAAATTTAAGACAATTACGACTTGTACCAGCTAACTAATTGTTTTTATTTTTTTTTCACGGATTTCGGATTTTGTGCTATAAACATATCGTCCCTACGAGACTAAAGAGGGTATATAACGTTTTTCTATAAATATATCGTCCCTACGGGACTAAAGAGCATATCCATCATTGAGGAAAACTTGCTGAATATTCTACTTATGTGAAACAATGTTATATAATAAGTTATTTAGCACAAGTCTTAAATTTAAATGATACAATTTCTATAAGTTGAGATGGAGGCAAGCCTCCTAAAAAAGTCCCGATACTGTCTTGCCTGTAAAATCTCAACCCAGAAGTAAACTGGGGCACAATTAACTTTTGCTTCGTATTCATATAAAACCTAAGCATCGAACATCGCCTCAAATATGAATTTCCAGAACATGTTAGGCATCCCGTCTTTACCAACGTCCTGTTGTTATATTTATAGCACGTTACAATAGTAACCAAAAACCCTCTATTGTATTCGTATGGATGTCACTATTGCTTGTCAAACATCCTTACCAAATTTCTAAGTCCAAAACGACTAATTGCGTTATTAATTTCACTTGCCAAAAAAAGTGAAACGTGATATATTTTACTAAAATTGAAGAATATAGGCATTATACATTTGTTTATTTTGTTATTTAGATATACACCAGCAAAGGAGGGAAGGCATGTCAGATAAAGAGAAAGAGAAAAAACAGGAAACGAATATTTCGCGTCGGAGTTTTTTGAAAGGCGTTGGGACTGGAACTGTTGCTGCAACCGTTGCACCAGCAATTTTAGTCGGTGATGCGGAAACTGCAGAAGCGCAAACCGATGGCGCGGTCTCCACAGCGAAAATTCAATTGAATATCAATGAAAAGTTATATGAGATTGAAGTAGAGGCACGCACTACGTTGTTAACAGTTTTGCGCGATGGAATTGATACAGGCGGGAACAATGTTGATTTGACTGGTGCTAAGCTTATCTGTGACAGAGGTGAATGCGGCGGATGTACTGTTCTTGTAGATGGGAAAGCTGTATACGCATGTATGATGCTCGCAATGGATGTGCAAGGCAAACAGATTACGACCGTAGAAGGCATAGCGAACGGAGATGACCTGCATCCGGTGCAAGAAGCATTCATTAAGCACGATGCAATGATGTGCGGCTTCTGCACTCCCGGTTTCATTGTTTCATCGGTGGCACTCTTGAACGAAAACAAAAAACCGACGAGCGCAGAGATCAAGGATGGCTTATCAGGCAATACTTGTCGTTGCGGCACTTACCCGTTCATTTTTGACGCAGTTGAAACCGCTTCAGAGAAGATGTAGTTTTGACCAAGCAACCCTTCATCAGGTTGCTGTCGCTATGAACGTGTTATGTATTGAAAAGGAGAAAACAGATGGCATCATGGGGTGAAGCAAGCCAATCTCGGCTTATTGGCAAGCGGATTGCCCGTTTGTCTGGTAAGGATAAAGTTACAGGAAAAGCGAAGTATACCTTTGATATTAATCGTCCGGAAATGCTTTATGGACGCATTCTGCGATCTGAAGTTGCGCATGCAAACGTAACGGATCTTGACCTGACCCGCGCGGAAGCACTGCCCGGTGTCAAAGCGGTTATTCCATTAATCGAAGTAGGCAGGAAGTTACGCTATCAAGGACAAGAGATCGCCGCGGTTGCTGCAGAAACTGACGACATTGCTAAAGACGCATTGCGGTTGATTTATGTTGAATTGGAAGAATTGCCTTTTGTCGTCACGGAAGCAGATGCAATGGCAGAAGGTGCACCGCAGATTCGGGATGACTGGAAGGGAAATCAGAGTAATCCTGGCATTAACGAAGATGGTGATGTAGACGCGGCCTTCTCAGAAGCTGCAGTTACAGTAGAAGCAACCTATCACACACCTGTCCAAACGCACGTCTGCTTGGAAACACACGGGCATGTCGTCGAATGGACAGATGAACAGAACTTAACTGTTTGGGCATCTACACAAGCGGTTTTTGGAGTCCGCAACGACCTCGCGCGTCGCTTTGAGCTTCCCGCAAATCAGGTCAGAGTTATCACTGAACACATGGGAGGCGGTTTTGGAAGCAAATTCAATGCTGGCGTAGAAGGTCTTGCTGCAGTGCGGTTGTCACGCATGACCGAAAGACCAGTAAAATTAATGTTGACCCGAAAGGCTGAACACCTTGTAGCGGGCAATAGACCCTCAATGACACAGCATGTAAAGGCGGGCGCAACTCGCGACGGTCGACTCATTGCTTACGATATGCGTGGCTACGGCACAGGCGGCATCTCCAGCGGTGCAGGATTCAATGCACCTTATGTCTACCACGTCCCAAATAGACGAACCGAACGTTTTAACGTCGCTGTTAATGCGGGTAATCAACGCGCAATGCGTGCACCTGGACATCCGCAAGGTGCTTTTGCAATGGATTCGTTGATGGATGAACTTGCAGAAAAACTGGGAATGAACCCGTTGGAATTCCGGCGGATTAACGATTCAAGTGAGGTGCGTCAAGCGCAATATACCCTCGGTGCACAGGAAATTGGATGGCACCGTCGCAATAATGTTCCCGGTTCTGGGACAGGCGTTAAAAAACGCGGTATGGGTGTTGGTAGCGGCTTATGGGGCGGTGGCGGCGGTAGAGGCACGCAAGCGCGTGTTACTATCAATGCTGACGGCACAGTTGAAGCGGTCACTGGCACACAAGATATCGGCACTGGTATTCGGACTGTGATAGCTATCATCGTAGCAGAGGAGTTGGGACTCGCACCGACAGATATTTCAGTAAAAGTTGGGGATAGTGGTCCTGGGTTACCCTCTGGCGGAAGTGGCGGAAGTCAGACAACAGCATCTGTTGCACCGGTTATCAAAACCGCAGCTGCGGCAGCGAAACAGAAGTTGTTTGAACACGTCGCTCCCTTACTACAGGCACCGGTTGATGATCTACGCATCGGAACAGGTAAAATCTATGTTGCTTCTGACAGAACAAAGACGGTTACTTGGAAACAAGCAACTGGACAACTCGGACAGGAAAGCATCAGCGAAGGTGGAAATTGGGATCAAGAACTCAGACAAGGCGGAGTCGCTGGCACACAGTTTGCTGAAGTTGAAGTTGACACCCAAACAGGACAAGTCAAAGTGCTTAAGATCGTTGCAGTCCAAGATTGCGGATTAGCGATTAACCGATTGACAACGGAAAGCCAGATTAACGGCGGCGTTATCATGGGTTTAGGGCAAGCACTCCTTGAAGAGCGTATCATGGATCCGCAAACCGGACGCATGCTTAATGCTAACCTTGAGGATTACAAAGTCCCTGGAACATTTGAGATACCTGAAATCAAGTCAATCGTTTTTGATACGCACCGCAAGGTTACGGGTGTTGGTGAACCACCGTGTATTCCGACACTTGGTGCAATCGCAAATGCTGTTCACAATGCGATCGGTGTCCGAATTCGGGAACTACCGATAACGCCCGATAAAATCCTCACCGCACTTGCTGAGAAGAAGGCATAAGGAGGTAAACAATGGATAAATTTAGTTACGTTAACGCGACCAGTCTAAAACAGGTTACCTCATTATTGAGTGACAGCGGATGGGGCGAAGTCATGATGATAGCAGGGGGGACTGACCTGCTCAGTGAACTCAAAGAGTACATTGAAACCCCAAAAACATTGATTAATCTGAAGACGTTGCCCGGTATGGATAGTATCACAGCAGACGCATCAGGTTTAAAAATCGGTGCGTTAGCCACTGTCGCTGATATTGCAATGCATCCGACAATTCAGCATCACTACACCGTGCTTGCACAAGCGGCAGCATCCGTAGCAACACCACAAATACGGAATGTTGGGACACTTGGAGGTAATCTTTGTCAACGGCCTCGCTGCTGGTACTACCGAGATGAGACCGTCAATTGTCTCAAGAAAGGTGGAGACATCTGTTATGCTATTGATGGTTTGAGCAAATACCACGCTATCTTCGGTGGGGATCCGGTCTATATTGTCCATCCTTCTGACATCGCGCCAGCATTGATTGCACTCAACGCGTCTCTCAAAATTGCTGGTCCAGAAGGTGAAAAGACATTAAAAGTTGAGGAATTCTTTACCTTGCCAGCGGCAAATCCGTTTCGGGAAAATGTGCTTGAACCGAATGAAATCGTTGTTGAAGTTCAGGTGCCACAGCCAAAACCGGATACAAAGAGTTTTTATCTAAAAGCGCGTGAGAAAGGTGCCCCTGACTTTGCATTGGCAAGTGTTGCAGGTGTCTTTGAGATGATGGGGAAAACATGTCAAGCCGCTAACGTCGTACTTGGTGGCGTTGCTCCTGCGCCATGGCGATCCGCGGAAGCTGAAACTGCTCTTACAGGTAAGATGATCAATGAAGCAGTCAGCATGAACGCTGGGGCAGAAGCTGTTAAAGATGCAGAACCCATGAATGATAACGCATACAAAGTGACGTTAACCCAGAATCTCATCAGTCGTACCGCTATGATGGCAGTCAGTTAAAGGAGGATGAACATGTTAGAGGGAAAAACACTCCCAATTTTTAGTCGCCCGATATGCCAAGACCTCCGGACGAAGGCAATTTATATCCCCGGTGGCAACTTGCAGAACCTCGTTGAAGAAAATCCGGGAACACACTATTGGTGTAATTGCACAATGCAGGTGGTCGGTCCCGACGATCAATTTGTGTCGCCGAACGCGTGTAAACAGGCACGTTCCTGCTTCAATCCGGTCGGTGGCAAGCCAGTAGTATAATCACATAATATCGTTATCGGTTATCAGTATTCTTTCTGATAACCGATAGCCGTCCACCTTTTTTATAATTTTGGTAATGTTCCTTAAACCTTTGATACAATGGTTGCATGTCGGTTCCGTTGTCTTGATGATAGGTGGTTTCTTCTTTTTTCGCGTTGTCCTCATTCCAATTGCCAATCGTTCCCCCGATCCAAATACTTTAATTTCATCGGCACTCAGACGTTTCAGTGGAATAGTTTGGCCCGCATTGCTAACCGTTCTTATATCTGGCGTGTATAACGTTATTGCCTTCTTTAGAACCGCCCGTGTCTCTGCTGCAGAATCTGTTGATGTTGATTACTCACTTTACATCCTCATTTTAGGTGTAAAATTCTTTATCGTTTTTCTGATATATACGCTTGCAATTATTTTGACGTTCCCGTATCCTGTTTTTGAGGTATTTCAGAAAAAACCTGCACCGTGGTTGAACATTGTCATTATTTTAGGACTGATAATTATATTTCTATCAGCGTTCTTACGTCGTATGGCTTAATGGAATTGACTTTTTCACAACTATAGGATTAAAAGGAGCAGACAAATGGCAGTATTAAGCAAAGAGGATTTAGCCTTTTGGGAAGAAAACGGTTATGTCGTCATCCCCAATGCAGCACCAGCAGCGTTAATCCAAGATGCAGCAACGGCGGTCTGGGATTTTCTTGAGATGGATGCGGATTTTCCAGAGAGTTGGTATCCTGATCCACCTCGTGGTATTATGGTAGAAATCTATCAGCACCCTGCTCTGTGGGCAACACGCCAATACCCGCGTGTGCATCAGGCTTTTGCCGAAATATGGGGCACAGAGAAACTATGGGTTAGTTTTGACCGTGCCAGCATGAGCCCACCCAATGTCCCCGGCAAATATGAACGTACAAGCGTTGGACTTCATTGGGACATGTCCATAGATGTTCCCATCCGATTCCATGTGCAAGGTGTGCTTTACCTAACAGATACCGCCGCGAACCAAGGCGCATTTGTCTGCGTCCCAGGATTCCACAATAAAATTGAGGAATGGATAAAGAGTCTTCCAGAAGATGCTGACCCGCGCCAACAAAATTTAGAGGCATTAGGCATGATTCCTGTCCCCGCAAATGCAGGTGATCTGATAATTTGGCATAGTGCTTTGCCGCATAGTGCCGGTATCAACACCGCTGATGCGCCGCGCGTCGCGCAATACATAACGATGACACCAACGGGTGAAGCAAATCAAGAGGCACGGGAACGCCGCATCAATGGATGGAAAAATCGGATGGCAGGCTTTGGTGGTGAACGTCCAGAAAAGGAACATGAATCGGGTGAGACTGCAGAGTTAACCGAGCTTGGGAAAAAATTGTTGGGACTTGAAACGTGGGGATAAAATGGTGTTAAATTGCTAAAAATCGTAGGGTGGTTATCTGTGCCTGCCCGTTATTCTGTTAACGAAACATGACAAGATTCGCACAAGGTAGGTGCGGTTTCCTAACCTCACTATAGGCATCAATTTAGCGTGTAAAGTTTGGTCCAATACCGAAAACAGATAGTTTTCTGAGAGCGATCCTTTCTTGTTGGAGAGGTTTTCAACCCCTCCAAATGCCAAAAAGCGCATTCATCGTTGATTTGGATTTCAGAAATATATCGGGCTTACAAAGCCCTCCAACAATAGGATATATCCTAAAATTGACACCTATAGGTTTAGTTGTGCTTACCCTACCTACGAACTTTTTACATTGGTGACTATGACTGCCTCCCAAGAACAGGATACGCAGGGTCATTATACCCTTTACCGGTATGTTCTCCAGGTGGTACTAACGCATTAATTGCGGCTTCATCATCTGCTGTAATGGTGCAATCTAAACATCCTAAGTTATCCTCTAACTGTTCCATTGTGCGGGGACCAATGATGACAGACGTAATGGTTGGATTAGCTAAAACCCATGCTAATGCGAATTGTGTCAATGTTTTACCGTGTGCTTCCGCTAAAGGCATCAACTCTTGTGCCACTTCAAAACTCTCTTCGCGAAGTTCAGTTTGTAATATCCGCCTATCCTGACGTGCTGCCCTTGAACCCTTGGGTGGCTCTTTGCCGGGCAAATATTTGCCTGACAACACATCACGTGCCAACGGACTATAAGGCACGACACCGACTCCGTACTTTTGGCAAAACGGAAGCAGTTCTACCTCAATATCACGATTAACAATGTTATAAAGTGGTTGAACACAAACAAATTCCTCTAATCCTTGTTGCTTGCTTGTCCAGAGTGCCTCACAAACACGCCATGCCTCAAAGTTGGAACATGCAATGTAGCGCACCTTACCTTGCCGCACGCAATCATCAAGGGCACGCAGGGACTCTGCAATTCGCGTAGATGAATCCCAACGGTGCAGATAATAGACATCAATATGGTCGGTGCCGAGGCGTTTAAGGCTTGCTTCAACTGCAGACATGATATGAAATCGGTGAGAACCACTCTCGTTGACATCATCACCCATTGAGCCGTGCACTTTCGTAGCAATAACCCATTTTTCTCGGTTTTCACTTATAGCCTTCCCAATGACTCGTTCGGATTCGCCTGCGTTATAGACATTTGCTGTATCAAGAAAGTTAATACCTGCATCCATTGCACGGTGAATAATACGAATGGAATCTTTTTCGTTTGTTGGTCCTCCGAACATCATTGTACCAAGGCAGAGTGATGATACCTTCACGCCCGCGCGTCCAAGTGTCTTATATTCCATATCCGATTTCCTCTCCAAATTTGTTATGCCATCCGAATGCCACCATTTACATCCAGTGTTGCACCAGTGATGTACTGTCCTTCTTCCGAGGCGAGGAAAAGGATAACATTCGCAACCTCAGATGGGTCTGCGACACGCCCCAACGGAATCTGGTCTGTCATATCTGGGTGGTTTTTTGCCATCTCTGTCGCTGCGATCCCTGGAGCAATAGAATTAACAGTAATGCCGTACTCACCTAAAACCCTTGCGAACGATTTTGTCAGGCACATCACACCTGCTTTTGAAGCGGAATAAGGCGCCGATGCAACCAAACCTCCTACCTGTCCTGCAAGTGAACCGAGGTTTATGATACGCCCAAACTTTTGTGATTTCATCGTCTCCATCACCGCCTGTGAGCAGAGAAAAGGACCTTTGAGGTTCACAGCCATCATCCTATCCCACTCAGTTTCAGAGCACGCGTCTATGCGGGTATAACTGAAAATACCAGCGTTGTTAACCAAAACATCAATCCGTCCAAATTCCTTTAGTGTTTTGTCCACCATTGCACGCACAGATTCACCATCAGCAACATCCGTTTCAACTAAGATGCACCTTCTTCCCAGCGTAGCTATCTCTTTTGAAGCCGCCTCAGCATTCGCCATATTTACTTCAGGGATGACAATATCTGCTCCTTCTTTGGCAAATGCAAGACATGTCGCTCTGCCAATGCCGCCACCTCCTCCTGTCACAATCGCAACGCGTCCATCCAACCGCATCTATGTTTCTCCTTTACCAACTTTCACTATAGTGAGTGCAGACTTGATTTGAAAATTTGACTACACTCTTTTTGCAGAGCCATTCAATTGTCTTTCCCATTTAATTATATTGTAAGAGGGAACTCCGATTCCCGACTATCATAGTGTTCCGTCGCGATTCGGAGATCGTTCCTACAAGAAAAAACTATGTAGCATGTGCGATTACTGGAGAATTGAATGGCTCTGCTCTTTTTGCTTGAAAATCTATTATAAATGTTGTAACATGTGAACATTATCACACGTATTCTGTAAAAAGTCAACATCGGCACAATGGAAAACGTTATAGAGGTTAAACCATGAAAACGACTGTAACTTGGAATCTGCTAAAGTTACTTTTGATGTTAGGGGTTGTCTGTAGTTTCGCTTTTACAGCGGACGCACAGAATTACTATCCCGCTACTATAGGTAATGAATGGGTTTTAGAGAGTACTGATGGCAAACAAAGACAGACTTACACGCTTGAGAAACCCGAAGACTTTGCCGATCAGGAATTTATCCTTCTGAAAATCGCAACTGAAGCGGTCCAGCAGGGCAAGGTTATTGACACGGACAAGTATTTTGTGACGGTTGACGATGAAGGGATCAAACTCCATAAAACTGTCTTACAACAAACCATTGTTGCTACTGTGGCAACTGCGGCAGCGGATTTGCCAACACCGGTAACTTTCTTTCCAAATACATTAGTACAAGGTGATAAATGGCAGATAGTAGTAGATGCAAAACTCAAACTCGGTGCAGTTGAAATCATTCTAAGAACGACCACTGAATTAGAGATCGTTGGATTTGAGGATGTTATGACCCCAGTCGGAACATTTCAGAATTGCGCTAAAATTGCTTTGAAAGTGTCAGTTGCTGGACCTATAACCCTCCAGCCAACAACTTCCTATCAGTGGTTAGCGCCTAATGTTGGTCCTATAAAATATGAGACCAGCGACGGAACGGTCTTTGAGGCAATTAGTTTCAAACTGCTCCCACCGCCTGTCAAAGAAGCACAAAGTCCGCCCGCGTGGCAACTACCTTCACTTGACTTTCAAGTTACTGGATCGCGTGTCGGTGGAATACTCAATGCCAAGATACTTGAAAATGTTGAAGATTATGTATCTGAAGTGCATAATTTAGGAATGGTAGCCGTGACTGGAGGAATTGTTCCGCCTGGGGACGGTACTGGTTTTGCCACAAATTTTGAAAGAAAACAGGACTTGTGGGTTGCTGGAATTTTTGCGAATGCACCTATCGTAGGCACAATAACGCTTTTTGCAGAAAATGATAAAGGTAGAACTCCAGTAACTATTAAAGTGACTATTAATCAATAACCCTTACGGTATAAGTAGACGTAGAGGATGATGTGGTTGTCGTTATCTTAAATTTGGTGATTATTGCACAAAATTTCGGCAATTTATCTTGAAAAGGCATTTAAAAATTTGATAAAATATGACCACTAACACATTGTTTGGAAATTCAGTATGGTAAATTGGAAAGTGGTATTAGTTGTGATTGCCATAGGTATCCTCTTTAT
>JAPPMR010000920.1:14771-19433 GCA_028818995.1 Candidatus Poribacteria bacterium
GGATGTGGTTAGGATATCGGTATATATCGGAACAGGACGAAATCAGCCCGAGAGCACAACATAAACCTTCTAACACAGTAACCTCGCTTGTCCTTGCACACCTACCAACCAAAAAATCTGCTGAGACGGTGTTGCTTTTCTAACATCGCTCAATTGTATTCTTGAAAAGGAGATTTTGAATTATGCAAACTACCAAACCAATGTCTTGGCTAAAACTGATATTGGTGTTAAGCCTTGTATGTAGTTTTTCGCTTACAGCCACAGCACAAGATTATTATCCGACAACTATCGGGAACACTTGGGTTTTTCTGAGTCAGGATGGTGCCGAAAGACGCACCTATTCTATTGAAGAATCTGATGTCGAAACCGATAAGGAAGCAGGAATCTTTATACTGAGAATCCTCACTGAGACTCTTGGCACAGACACAGTTGATGACGATGTTTATTATATATCTGATGATGCTGGCGATCTGAAACTTCATCGTACAAAACTGGAAGAAGGTGCATTCGGTATTGCAGCGGCAATGCTTGAACCGCCTGGCCTTTTCTTTCCAGCAGCCTTACCACTTGGACGCACATGGGATGTCGTAACGGTAGTAGAACTTGACTTGATCGGCACAGCGACAACTACAAGCACTATAGAAGTTGTTGAAGTGGGGGCACTTGAGACTCCAATCGGAACGATTGAAAACTGCGTCAAGCTTCATATACAGCGAAAATCCGTCACAAGACTTGGCACGCAACGCACAGAAGCTTTCCAATGGCTGGCTCCTGATATTGGACCTATCAAATATGAAGGAGTCATTCCGTTGAGCATTGTGTATGAATTGCAAAGCTATAACTTAATTGAGGAAACGCCTGCAGTGGAAACACCTGCGGAACCAGAGACTCCGGAAGTACCCGCAGTGGAAACACCTGAAGTAATCCCGACACCTCCTGATCTGCCGCCAATTATTGGTGAGCACATGTTTGAGATTACGTTAACTAATCTTACCATTGGTGAACCCGGGAAGGGTGGACAAATTTTCTCACCACCAATTTTTGCTACACACTTTAAAGGTGACAGTCTTGCTCCGCTCGGTCAACCAGCGGTTCCTGCACTTGTCGCACTTGCTGAAAATGGAGATGTCTCAGGGATATTAGAAATGGCAACTTCTATAGGCGCGAACACCGCTGTCGCAGACAAGGTTGTCGTTCCCGGCGGTTCTGTTACCGTTAGGTTAAGGGGGAATGTGTTAAACGCATCGCTCACAGTTGCTTCAATGTTAGTTTCAACGAATGATGGATTCATCGCCACATCAAGTGTGCCGCTTTTTGATGAAACCGGTATGCCCGTCTCAATGACGTTAGAGTTGATGGCTTATGATGCAGGTAGTGAAGATAATACAGAACTCGCTTCCGATATTCCGGGTCCACTCGGTTTAGATGCTGAAGCGGATCCCGAAGGTAGCAACGCGCGGGTTCCGACAGAAGGTGGTGTCATCACGCCACACCCCGGCATTCAAGGTGTTGGTGATGCCAGTCAAGCGTTTGCTTGGACTGAACCGACAGCAACGCTAACGATCACACCTGTTTCCGATGAAGAAATGCCTATGCCAATCGAACCCAGTAGTTTTGATGTTGCACTTGAGTCAGGGTTAAACATGATCTCTATTCCACTAATGCCTGCAGAACCATACACGGCAAAATCACTCGCTATGATGTTAGGAGCATCGGTTGTCATTAAATTAGACGCAGCAACACAGCATTTAGTTGGTTATTCCTATGCTGAAGAGGGAGATGGTTTTGATGTTGATGGTAGCAGCGGTTATATCGTGAATACTCCTGCCGGTGGTAATTTCACGTTCACAGGTACTGCATGGCAAAACAAATCCGATGACGCAGCTGCTGCACCTAAAGTGTCCACTGCTAAGGACGCGTGGGCATTTGTCATCACAAGTGCCTTGCAGGATAAGGAAGATGGAGCGACTTACACCGTTGTTGCCAAAAACCTACGCACAGGGGTTGTCGCTACCGAAAAGGTTGCCAATGAGAAAGCAAGCGTCTCTGCTGTTTGGGCAAATATGAATCGTAAAAGCGTTATTCAAGTTGGTGATAAACTTGAGATTGCCCTTCTTGACAAACGTGGCACTATTGTGTCCGGTCCGTTCCAGCGTACTGTAACCACTTCAGATATTCAGAATGCATATTTGAGCGTGCAGATGCGTGTTGGTGACGTCCGTCCCAAGGAAACGATTCTCGGTCAAAATTTCCCAAATCCGTTCAATCCAGAGACATGGATACCTTACCAATTGAGTAGTGACACCAACGTAACGGTCCAGATTTATAATGTGTCCGGCAGTGCAGTTCGGACGCTAAACTTGGGTCATAAGTCAATAGGCTCATATATGACGACTTCAACTGCAGCGTACTGGGATGGTAAGAATAACGCGGGTGAACACGTTTCGAGTGGGATATATTTCTATACCCTCCAAACAGATAAATTTTCTGCTACCCGCCGAATGGTCATCCTGAAGTAGGTATAGCTGCAAATTATCTAAGCGAAGCGCCTTGATTTTAAATGCAATCCATTAACTTAACAGATTGCACTGAGATGACTAAATCAAGGCGTTTCCTTTTATACAGAACACCGAGATGTTCTGGGATAATACCATTTCTAATTGACAAAGTATCATTCCGATTTTGAGTTTCTTTGTAGGAGCGACCTCAAATCAACGCCAAATGAGCTTTTTGGCATTTGGCCAAATCAACACCGAATACGCCAAATCAACGGTATGAATGCCGTTTAGGCATTCCCCGTATGGTATTCGGTGGGTCGCGACCGGGAGGTCGCTCCTACAGAAGAGAGTGTTGCATTCTTCCAATCGATTTACGAAATAATGAAATATCATAATTTAGAATTGGGATAACTTTGAGATATTCTACAGAAGGAGGATTAAATGTTTAAAAATACCGTATTGGTGACTCTTTTGATAGTCATGCTAATCTTTTTTAGTCACAATGTTATGGTATCTGCACAAAATTATTATCCGACAACTACCGGCAATATATGGGTCATGGAAAGCGAAGATAAAGCTGAACGGCTTACCTACACCGTTGAAACGTCTGATGAGTCCATTAACGGTAAAGACTTGGCACTACTCAAAATTACAACCGAAACATTAGGAACAGATTCAATTACAACTGAGAACTATTTTATTAATTTTGACGAAGAGGGTATTAAACTTTATAAAATTGTAGTTGAATTGGGTCCTCCTATTGGTGTGGCAACAGCCCTATTATATCCGCCTGCCCTTTTCTACCCACTGACGTTAGAACTCGGGGACTCGTGGGAACTTACTGCCGATTCAGTGGTGAACTTAGCTGGACCTATTACGTTCACAAGCACCAGCAAAGTCGTAGCCGTTGAAAAAGTTGTGACTCCAGCAGGAACATTTGAGAACTGTCTAAAGATTAGAATTGACACGAAATCTACTCCTACTAATTTAAGCGCAACGCGCGGTACTGCTTACCAATGGCTTGCACCAAACTTTGGTCCCGTGAAATTTGAGAATACCCAGGATATTGTGTTTAAATTGGTGAGTTCCAACCTACTCTATGATGTGACAGGGGACGGTGTTGTAAATATATTAGACTTGGTTTTTGTGGCTGCTCGGTTTGGTGAGGAGACTACCGAGGGAGATGTGAACAAAGACGGAAAAGTTAATATTTTGGATTTAGTGCTTGTCGCACAACATTTTGGAACTAATTAAGCATAGAGTGCAGAGTCTTTCAATTCTCAATAATTTCACCTTTTATTTAAAACCTCTTACTGTAGGAGCGAGCTCCAGCTCGCGACCGTTCGTCCGATGTCGCGAGCTGAAGCTCGCTCCTACAAAAGAAATCGGGGTTACAAACCCGCTGAATACCAACGCTTATTCAGCGTCGATTCCCTCCAACAAGAACACTGCGCGACAATTGAATGCCTCTGGCACATAGTGCGATGGTGATGTAAGGATGGGAGATCCTCAATCTACTTTCAAGCGTGATCGTCCCCGAAACTGTGAATACGACTATCCGCGGACCTTCAGTTTCACTGCTTCTCACAAGCTGCCCGGTCCCGAGTCGTTCAGATTGTCACCAAGATTACTTTCCACCTCTGCCGCCGCGTGATTGTGCCCTAACCTTCCGCACCCGGAAAATGCGGGACTTACGGTGTATCTGCTGCGGATGTGTTTGGCATTAGTGTTTTCACTCAATATGCATATCTTGGTTTTCTTTTACCAAAGATATAACGTAATTTGCAAAATCATCATTTACCATCAGGTCAGAAATTTTAACGGCTATTTGGTTAGCACGTCTTTCATGGTCAATACTGTTGACAAAGTCCA
Source organism: Candidatus Poribacteria bacterium (assembly GCA_028818995.1). Next base: position 19,142 of record JAPPMR010000920.1, read on the forward strand.
ATATATCTTTGCGAGCTTCTTCCGCTGCGATATCAAGTGCTTTATCAGCACCAAACGCCTTTACCATTTCTAACAGATCGGAATCTGATTTGTCTCCAAGCTCAGTTTCATACTCATCCATAAAGCGCGTTGCGACACGCCATGCAATTGGGGACATAGCCGCAGCTATTTTTTCATTACGGATTTTCTCTTTTCTTTCTCTCAATGCCTCTTTAGCTAAAATAAACCCTCGCACTGTAACAATACCTTCGCCAATTATCCTGGATTTAGTTCAGGTTGCGTGTAATGAATA
>JAPPMR010000365.1 GCA_028818995.1 Candidatus Poribacteria bacterium
AATCGGCATCTCTGCAGAAGATATTGAACATCTATTTGAACCGTTTTTTACTCGGAAAGATAAAGGCACAGGACTCGGATTGGCAAATGTGAAACGTATCCTTGAAGAACATGGCGGCACGGTTGAGATTGAAAGCACACCGGGCGAAGGCACTACGGTTTCGTTGTATTTACCGTTAAGATTTTCTGAACCCTCCAAGTCTCACTAAATTTTCTTGTAGACGGGTTTGTAAATCCGTGTGCCATACCCAAATGCCATAGTAGATTAATGTTCATTTCGCAGGAAATATAACACGTCTTGCGATAACGACTTGAACGCTTCACTGCGACTCTGAAGAAACTTCTTGATTGCCCCCCATTGCGTTTGCATCTTACCTTTGGGTGAAACAGATAAAACATCATCGCTGATCCAATCTACCCCACTCTCATTCCTTTCCGTATCTGTCAATTGTGTCAACTTACCACTCTGAATATGATATGTATAGATATTCATAACAGGGTATTGTTCTAAGGGGGGAGGTGGTTCGTTTATCGGATACTTACGCGCACCGAACACAATAGATTTGCCATTATCCATCCAGGCAAGGGTACCATGTTCAAAATCCTTCGGTATATTCAACGTTTTCAGTGTATTTCCGTTTTTGTCACAGATGATATACCGGAACTCTTCGCGTATGAGTGCGTCAACGTCGGGGGCGATATTGCGCCAGTGATATTTCATTGTGGCATACACGATCTTTTGACTATCTGGCGACCATCTCGGACGCGATACGCTCAGGATAGAGTTGCCCACCCGTTGTGAAGGGATTATTTTTCGCAGATTACTGCCATTTGCGTTCATTATCCAAATACTACTACCGAGTCCATCTACATTAATCGCACCGCCACACACGATATATTTCCCATCGGGCGACCAATCGGGAGAAACACCATGCACATCAGCAATCTCCTTGATCTTACCCGTTTTTAAGTTTAGCACATTGAGACTGTGTTCATGGGGTTCACCGGGTATAGACACAAGCCTCTTAAACACAATGGATTTACCATCCGGTGAGTAGGCAGGGTAAAAATCACCTGCATTTTTAGGTGGTACGGTGATCCTTCGTATATTCGTGCCATCGGCATTCATCAGACGAAGGGATGCGCCGATGGCAAACACAATAGATTTGTCATCCGGTGCCCATTTGGGTGCCCAAGCTCTCCCGTGATTTATCAATGGTATGACGTTGCTGCCATCATCCTCCATGACGTAAATTCCATCCGTAGGATCTGTTATGTCAAAGCCAGGAACCTCTGAAGTGAAAAGTATCTTGGCATTTGCGCCTATGGAAACGAAAAGAAACAGGAAAAAAAGCAAACTTGCTGTAAGTAAACGCATTGGGTGCTCCTTTTTTGTGGAAGGGGATGTGCATCCCCTTCCAGGACAGAATTTATCAATTGTCGTCCCTTGTAAACGTCTCACTACCTTCCACTTTCCAGGTCTGTGCCCCCACAAAAACCCGGGCGTACGCATTCGCTGAATACTCGTCATCACCTATCCAACCGATAAATTTTGAGGGACTACCGTACCTATAATAACTATCCCCTTGATCGAGATCTTTATCTGTTGGTATCTGTTCAACAGGGTCTCCGACTTGTGCACCATTTTTCCACACGGTGATTCTAAATTTGCCATTTGCATTCCGTTCCCAATTTGTCGTGTTATACCCATAGATGGAACCAGACATGCCGATACTACTACCGTCATAGGTAATACTATAGATGTCGGACGATCCATGCAAACCTTCAATCTCACCGGATCTCGACTTGGTATAATACACTCTGAAGTCGTCGGTATCGTCATCTGAAGACCAAGTCTCCTCATCTTCATCAAAAAACCACGCGATTGCCTCGCAGGTATACTTTTCGCCTTTGAAGGCACCGGTGAACGAGCCAAGGTTGACCCAGACCGATCGCGTACCAGCATTGTGCATACTCATATTTGAATAAACAATGTTGCCATTTTTGTCCGTTATCTCCCAATAGATAAGAGAGACATCTTCATCTGTTGACAGAGAAGCTCCTACATCTCCACCATCTCTCGTCTCACCATCACTATGTGCAGATACCCACAACGACGTAATAGAAGCAGCCTCACTTTTAACAACAAAACCGGTCAACAATAGGGAAGCGAGTAACGCTGCAATCGCGATTGTCTTGAACCTAAACTTAAACATTTGTAATCTCCTTTTGGCACTCTAAATGAATGCCGGTATTTTAAAATCAACGTCTGGGACGTTGGGTTTCACTATCAATCTTATATTGATAGGTGATTTGAAGGAGATATGCTACATTTTAGCACGTCTCCCGTTTCTATGTACTTAATATCCATTTTCGTCCGAAAAAGTTTAGTACTTTTTTCAGTTTTGCCGGACAACACATAATAGATACTATTTTTGTTGCCCTCATGCGAAGGCAATATGCAAGAAAAAAGTATCGCTTTTAACTTTATATAAGCTTCAAATTGAAAAAGTTAATAGCAAATTGCAGATTTTTCTACAATTTTTGTAAGTTTTTCAGGAAATTGTGGAAATTTTAAGGTAATTCACCTGATTGATTTCATAGACTATTTCGTTTTCCTACTATTTTGATCTGCTGCGCGCTATTCTTTTTTATTGAAGAAAAACGACTAATTGCTTATAATGCACGGCAAGTTATCTACGCATTCACAATAACAAGGACGGACTGATAGTGATAAGAACAGAAACACCGCGCCCAGAATATCCGAGACCTGATTTCCAACGCGGCACCTCCGAAGGAATTGACTGGATAAACCTCAACGGCACATGGGAATTTGCATTTGACCCAGATGATGTCGGTGAAAAAGAGGAATGGTTTTCACCGAACGCACCCGACTTCCCCTTGCAAATACAAGTTCCATACCCTTGGGAAAGCCTTGCTGCGTGGGGGGAAGAAGACCGCGCTGATAGTGCAACCTACCTCAGCACAAATGCCTACCTTAAACCAGAAGAAGTTACTTGTGGTGGACTAAGCCGAGAAGGAAATTATCGTGGCGAACCACGACATACAATCGGCTGGTACCGCAGAACTATTTCCATACCAGAAAACTGGGGAGATCAACGCGTCATTCTAAAATTCTGTGCAGTTGACTGGAAAACAACCGTTTGGGTGAACGGTAAAGTCATCGGTGAAAATGAAAACGGATACCTCCCCTTTGAACTTGACATCACAGATGCATTGACCTCGGATAAACCTGCTACCATCGTTGTGCGTGCGTATGATGCACAAGACCACGGTGAACAACTTGCAGGCAAACAGATAGGATGGTATACACGCACCAGCGGCATCTGGCAGCCCGTTTACTTAGAACCCAGAAACGCAACCTATATCAAGCAGTGCCACATCACTCCAGACATTGACAATAGCACCGCCACTTTTGATGTGACGATTGATGGCGAAATTGCGTCAGGCACAGAAATTCAATGGGAATGTGAGGATATAAGTGGCAGCGTAGATGCGTCAGAAAATACACAGTTCACCGTCAATATTCCATCAGAAAAACTCAGACTTTGGGACGTAGATACGCCAAATCTCTATAACGTCACACTCAAATTGGTATCTGCGGAATCCGTTATTGACAGAATTTACACCTACTTCGGCATGCGGAAGATCGCAATTGAAAAAGCACCCGGTGGCGACTATAACTACATCTACCTTAACAATCGTCCGGTATATCTGTTAGGTGCGTTAAATCAGTCATTCAACCTTGATGTTGTTTAAACCTACCTCCCCGATGAGCCAATCCCAACCTATGTTTAACGTTAAAAAGAATTCGTATTCAACTTTCTCCGCCTTAATATAAAAATGGATCACCCACGACTCTACTACTGGGCAGACAAATTGGGACTGCTCTTTATGTGCGATATTCCTAACTTCGGCAATTATACCGAATTAGCGAAAGACAGATTTGAAGAAACACTTCGCGGAAACATCGCACGCGATTTCAATCATCCGTCTATCATTTCATGGTGCAATTTCAACGAAACATGGGGACTCGGTGGTGGAGAATACAAAGAGAAAAATGATCGTCAAGAATGGGTGCGTGAAATGTACCACCTTGCCAAATCGCTTGACCCAACTCGTCTTATTGAAGACAACTCGCCTTGTCTCTATGACCATGTTGAAACTGACATCAACTCTTGGCATTTCTATATCAATGATTACAGGCACGCCAAGGACCATATCGCAAACGTCGTGGAACAGACATATCCGGGTTCAAAGTTTAATTACGCTGGTGACAATGAACAAACGGATGTCCCACTGATTAACAGCGAATACGGTGGCATTAGTGCGGGTGCCGGTGATAAAGATGTCGCGTGGTGCTTTAAGTATCTAACAAACGAGTTACGTCTCCATCCGAAAATCTGTGGATATGTATACACCGAACTGCAGGACATTGAGTGGGAACACAACGGTTTTATGAACTATGACCGCTCAGTGAAGGAATTCGGATACGATTACAACGACATCAATACCCTTGATTTTATTGCAATTGACTATCCACCTGGCACCACCGTTGCCCCCGGTGATACGATAAAGGCAGACATATACGCCAGTCACTTCTCACACAAGACGATTAACAACACAACGCTCCACTGGCAACTGGATACCCTTGATAAAAACGGTGAACTAACACATGGGCGCATAAGCAGAAGTATTGAAATTCCCTTTCCACAATATCAGGTAGAGCAGGTGCATCAACTGGAATTTATCATTCCAGATATTAACGCCGCAGTTGGCACGTTACACGTATGGGTATCCGATGACACAGGCGCGGTTGTAGCTCGCAATTACATCAATTTTGAGATATTCTTGGAAGATACTTCGGGACTCACTTCACTTTCGCATCTTCCAGGCAATATATCCGCAAGTAAATGGGATGCTGGATCCGAAATAACGGAACAACGTCTCACCGCACAAGGTGCTGGATACGTTGAATATCAGATACCACTGCCTGCAGACCTCAATCCTGATGAAATTTCAAAGATGGAACTCGTCTTTGAGGCATCCTCATCAAACGGCGGTTCACGGCAAACGGAGCCAGAGAAGCATCCATCGGATGTTACAATCTCTGTAAACGGCACTGAGGTTGAAACTTTGACACTTCCCGATTGTCCAGCAGATGCACGCGGTGTGCTCACTTATATCCACGAAAATCTTGGCAATTACGGCTATCTGTGTCGTGTTCAATTGGATAAGGAAACGTGCTTAAACGGAAATTCTACAGAGGCAATCACCGTCCGTTATGAAGTCAAAGGCAATGCCGAAAACAGGGGCGGACTTACGCTCTACGGCAACCGTCGCGGTAGATATCCCACAGTCCCACATATTCTCATTTCTTAATAGGAGGAATCGTTGAATGGCAACACACCAATTTTTATTTACACGTTCACCCGGTTTAGAAGGTTCATGGCCCTTCGTCCATGAACAGATGGTAAAACGACTTGAAGAATTAGGCATAACACTCGTTCTCAATACAACCAGTAAAGACCCTCTCCATCAACAAGTGGACTTGAGCGAAGTTATCGGAATTTCACATTGGGGTGGTAGTCTCACCGAAGCATGTATTGACAACGCACCAAAGCTCAAAGTGCTTGGTACAATGACAGACAACACGGGACACGGTATCCCGTACGCCAAACTTCAAGATCGCGGTATCCCTGTGATTGAATCCACACGCGCATGGGCACAATCTGTGGCAGAGTGTGCTTTCGGACTCGCGTTATCTTCGTTGCGTCGAACCGCTCAGTGGCACATGCAGATGGCACAAGGCGAAAAACTGTGGAATTGGAGCGACCCAATATGGGGACCGGACAAACTCCCCGTTGCACATCAGTTCTGTGATGACCCTGACTTTGTAAACGGTGATCTTGGCACAAAACAGATCGGTGTTATCGGGCTTGGACAGATTGGCAGGAAAATCGCGCAGTGGTGTCGTGCCTTCGGCGCAACCGTCATGGGATTTGACCCGTTCGTTCCCGATGAACTCCTACAAGAATGGGATGTAGAACGCGTTGATATGGACACACTTGTGGATAGGGCAGATATAGTGTTTGTCTCTGTTCCACCGACTCCATCCGCCCGACACCTGTTGAATCGTGAACGTATCTATCATCTACATAAAGGCGCGTTGGTCGTTATTATTACCCGTGCACACGCTGTTGATATGGCTGCCTTACGCGAACGGATTGTGAAAGACGAACTTGCAGGTGCGTTTGATGTTTATGACAGAGAACCTGTGCCTATTGATGACGAACTGCGGAATAGGGATAACGTTGTGCATACGCCGCACATTGCAGGTAGGACAAAAGATGCTAACCTTCGCGTTGCAGATATGATTGTAGACGATTTTGAGCGCGTGCTTAAGGGAGAAAAACCTCTCGGGGCATTAACACCGGAGGCGATTAAGGTTCGAACGTCTGATAATCCTTATGAGTGAGTTTCATTGAGCCTACAAACTCTTCTTGTAGGAGCGAGTTCCAGCTCGCGACATCTTGTTGGAGGGCTTTATAAGCCCGATTTACAGTGCCTACGTTCGTAGTAGCGCAATTTACTGCCTCTTTTATTCTGAATCGCGGATTATACGGATTTCACAGATTACGCGGATTTAAGAGTATCAGCGTTTGTAGTCGCGCAATTCATTGCGCGCTTCTTATATTCCTCAGAACAACGATGTTCAGTTAATCGGACAATCTACTATAAATAGCCCTACGCAACACTTTTCGATTGTCATTCAATCTCATACATGGTAATATTTTCTTGCAAAGGTCCAAAGCGGAACATATAGGAACACAACATTCTTGAGGATTGATCAGATGGCATTTACCGATTTCAATTCAATTGCGCAAGTGCAGGAAGCCTTCAAAATTAAATATACCGAAGACGAGTATATTCAATACGTGGATATTGAACCTTCCCAAGCATTTTTGGAAGAGTTTGAATTCAGCCAACGCCACATCAACGTGTTTTCATCAGAAGCATCCCGTTGCGAAAATGTGATTTATCCAGTACTCAGGGACGTATACAAAAACTATGTGGAATGGTTTGCATTGTGGAGTCATGAATTGATTTCTTACGATGAGAATCTCAGCGGCACACCTGACTATCTGATCTCAACAAAATCGGGGTTGGGAAAAACAGTACCAGGGACTCCTATCATTATCGTTGCAGAAGCAAAACGGAACGATTTTGTTAAGGGATGGGGACAGTGTTTAGCTGAATTGGTTGCCGTTCAAAAAATCAATGATGACGATAAAAAGACGATTTACGGAATTGTAACGGATGGTGAGTTTTGGCAATTCGGGAAATTAGATGGAAATCAGTTTACGCGCAACGAGACTGCTCTTACAATAAGCGAACTCAAAAAGGTGTTCGGTGCGATTGGGTATCTAATGGATGCCAATTTACCCGAAAATTGATTATTGGTAGGTTAGATAGACGCTTTTGTCATCTATCTCGCTGAGTATTCCAAGTTATCACCGAAGTAGAATTTGTTCATTGTTATGTCTCTAAACTATAATATGTTTCTCCCGCTGCGATGGCATCACAGATGTCCGCAAAGAGATTGTATGCATCTTCAAAATCAGCAAATTCGGCAATTATACGTTGATTGCCGTTCTGATCTGTTAAGACGAGTTTAGCTGCGCCAGGGTCTTTCCTTCCACACTTAAATTTGATACTGATTGAAGTTTATGATTTCCAAGTCGTCAGTTACGATGTACATAATTGTTCTCTATTAGATCTTTAGTTCCTCAACATCTACTTAAACTTCAAGCCATGAATCCCAATTATACATTTCAGAAACTGCTGAAACGGCCTTTTTCGCAAGATCAATCCTCTCCTCCATGCGTTCCTTATCCGCATCAGCAAAATGTTTGACAATGACAGAGAGACTCTTTCCATCTACTCCAGGCAGATAAGACAAAGTGAACCTATCAGACACTACATTATCATAACTAAACTGAGCATTTAACATGACCGTGAGCCAATCTAAACGCGTAGGGGTATATTTTTCCAATCCTGGTGCTTTATCTGACATTGTTAATCTCCTTTGTCAATTGAGAAACGCAACAATCAGGGCAACAATTGTTTGCGTTAGACATGCTTCTTCCTATGAAAATTTAATTATTTCGTACAGTATAATTGCTTATCAGTTGCTATATGCTTATATGCTAACCCTCAAATAGAGTTCGAAATTGTTTCGTTTTTTCAACCAGTCTACTGATATGGCGCAAGCACTTCTTCCACAGAACGCGTCCCTGAAAACCACCCAACAATCTTCCGCAACACCTCATCAAGCAGAATATCCGGACAAGATGCCCCCGCCGTCAAAACAATGTCAATCGGGCTGCCATCAGGATGTTCAGTCGGTAGCCAATCTTCTGTGATTTGCACCTCTTTTGTCTCAAGTACCAAATGCCGAATCTGTTTTGGACTGATCAACTCCTCAGCGTCACGTACAAAATATGTCGGTAGTTTATGTTCACAGAGTTCCACAAGATGACTTGTATTAGATGAGTTGTACCCACCGACAACAACCGCAACATCCCCACCTTCAGCAATCAGCGCAAGTGTCGCATCCTGATTCTCTTTCGTGGCATAACAGAGCGTGTCCTTCGTATCAGCAAAATGCTCCGTCAGATTCTCTGTGCCATAGCGAACAATAATAGCCTGCCGCAATAAATCAGCAATGGCTTGTGTCTCTGTAGCAAGCATCGTGGTCTGGTTGACAACACCGATACGTTCAAGGTGAATATCCGGATGGAAACCTTCGGAATATCGGTCAGTAAACTTTTCAAAGAAAAAGTCTGCATCCGCTTCGCCGCGTATCACTTTTGCGAGGTCTTCCGCTTCCGCAAGATCACGAACGACAACCACAGGTGCTTCCACTTGTGCGTGAGAAAACGTAGCGCGCGTCTCCTCGTGATACCGCTTACCATGCACAACAACGGTGTAATCTTGCTTGCCAATTTCCTGACTTCGCTTCCATACCTTTTCAACAAACGGACAAGTAGTATCATAGGACGAAAGCGTAACACCGCGAGCATTGAGTTCTGATTCGATCTCCAACGTCGTGCCGAAAGCCGGCACAATGACAACATCATCAGGTGCCAAGACATCAAAAGGTAGCAATGGATTACCAGCAGTGTCAGAGAGAAATTGCACACCGTGATGTTTCAAATTTTCATTGACACGAGGATTATGAATAATCTCAGATAGGAGGAAAATTCGCTTGTCAGGATTCTCTTCAAGTGCGCGATATGCTATCTCAACAGCATTTTCTACGCCATAACAGAATCCGAAGTGACGAGCGATATTAAAACGGACAGGACCAAAATCTAAAACGGAGGGGGAGAAGTCTCGCTTACGGGTATCCATATTCCGCCGCGATGCCTTAACAGCAGAAATAATTGGACTTTCATAAAAGCGAGGTAACTTAAAAGTACGAGGCATCTTTTAAAGTGTTCCATAACAATTTACGCACTGAGGATTTTTCTACCCTTTGCTCTACGGCGCGCAAGGATTTTTCGCCCATCACGGGTAGACATACGTTTTCGAAATCCGAGTTTGTTTTTTCGTTTACGCCTATGTGGCTGATACGTACGCTTCATAACGCTTACCTCTCTATTTCTTATCCTTAAATGTCCACAAAAATTACGAGTAATATTTTCTCTTAGATAAAAAGGATACCCGATTTTTCAGAGTTTGTCAAATTTTTCTGTATAATCACACGGAGATGGTATCGTATCTATTGCACAAAATTGGCGTTATAAATAACAGCAAGTATTTTGGTGAATTTTGTAAAAATTGGACCTTTACCCGATAATTCGGAGAAAATTTGCTTGTTATATAATCTATACTTTTTAATTCTAAATCTTCAAATTTTCTCTATACATTAGGTACGATTTTTGTTCAAAATTCACTAAATTTAACTTGCTATTTAAAATTGGAAAATGATATAATTCACGTTCGCGTCAGGTATATTTTTGAAAGAAATTTCATAACATTTTAATAACATGGCTCGGCAACTGACACTCCCTAATAGGTAGGAACATTCTCATGCAACACACTCCCGATTCACTCTGGTTAGCAATACTTGAGGAACTTGACGAAACCGCCCGTGATGACATTTATCTACGCCAAGTTACCCCACATTCACTCACCGAGGAGTCTTTTATCCTTGCTGTTCCTTCCGATTATACACAAGACGAAATCGAAGACAGATTTCTTAGTGACATTAAGAAGGTATTAGGCAATCAAATAAATAACGGCTGCAGGTTGAAAATTTCAGTGGATAGATCTCTTGTCAAAATCCCCGAACTTAAGCAAACTGAAAATGGTTCTGAAGAAGACATCCCTGAAACTGCAAACTTAAATCCTAACTATATCTTTGAGAACTTCGTTGTTGGACAGAGCAATCGAATTTGCCATGCGACTGCATTTGCTGCGTCCGACGACCTTGGAGGAGAATATAATCCACTTTTTATATACGGCGGCGTCGGACTCGGAAAAACACATCTCCTTCATGCTATCGGCAATAGAGTACAAGATAAAGCCCCCAAACGAAAAGTGCTTTACGTCACATCAGAAACGTTTATGAACGAATTTATTGAGTCTATCATGAATCGAAATTCAGCACAAGGGTTCCGCACAAAATACAGAACAGCGGACCTGTTATTAATTGATGATATCCAATTCTTAGCACGTAAAGAAGGGACACAAGAGGAATTTTTCAATACCTTCAACGATTTATACATGAACTCTAACCAAATCGTTATGACGAGTGACCGGTCGCCGAGTATGCTTGAAAACCTTGAAGAAAGACTCAGTTCTCGTTTTGAATGGGGCATGGTAGCAGAAATAGATAAACCCAATTATGAACTTCGCCTTTCAATTTTAAAACGAAAATGTGAAGACCAAGATTTTGAGGATATTTCCGATGAAGTGCTAAGTTATATCGCAGAAATGGTAACCGCAAATATTCGTGAATTAGAAGGTATACTGATACGTCTCACTACGCAGGCCACAATTCTTGGTGAACGGCTTGATATTGATTTTGCTCGCAGGGTACTAAATGACACATCCCCACTTAGCAGAAGATCTGGGCAAAAAGTTATTACAGCGTCAACGATACAAAAAATTGTTGCTGAGCATTTTCAACTGAACAGTGATGACTTAACCTCGCCAAAACGAACGAAAGTCCTTGTTTTTCCACGCCAAATCGCCATGTATCTATGTAGAGAACTCACGCAGCTTTCTTTGTTAGATATTGCAGAAGCATTTAATAGGCAAAACCATAGAACCATCACGTATGCCTACGAACAGATTGAAAAACTACTTGAAGACAAGGAAATAAAAAAGCTTGTCCAACTTTTAACTGATGAATTGACGTAAGGTTTACTCCCCTCTATCTGAAATCTTAGGAGATTTGTAAGCATCCCTTACTGATAATAAGTTGATAATAAGTTGATAATAACCTGACAATAACTCCCAAACTATTGTTGATAAATTGTTAATAACTTTACACCACAATTGGTTGAATTGATAAATTGTTAATAAATGCAATAGTTGTTATCAAATTATTATCAGCAATAACACCAATCCCCACAAGGTTTTAGAGCAGTTATTAACATATTATCATCCCCTACTGTTACTACTAAGGTACAATTTAATTTTAATTTGTAATTTAGTACATAATATAAGATTCGTGGAAACTACATTTAAAAAACAAGATTCTATAAGAAATTCTCTGGTATATGATTTTTGATATCTTTATTTTTAATTTTAAAGAGAATATCAAAGTTTATTTTGAAGATTCTATATAATTGAAATTGAGAGAATAGTGAGGTTTAAATGCACTTGGAGCGATTATGCCTGCGGAATTTTCGGAATTATGAAGAATGTGACATCACATTTCATTCACCTGTGACGTTAGTCGTTGGAAAAAATGCGATGGGAAAAACGAGTCTTCTGGAATCGCTCTATTTTCTTTGTACGGGGGAATCACACAGATCTAATACTGCTCTTGAATTAATACGGCATGCATCAGAGGGGTTTTCGGTTACAGGTCATTTTCGTAGTAATAAACGCCCTGATGCACTCATACGGCTTGAAGCAGTAAAACCTCGCCAAGGTCCATTTCGATTAAAAACAGATGGTGTATTGCAACAAAGACGTTCGGACTGGATAGGTCAGTTCAATGTTGTAGTCTTTTCACCTGAATCTTTGGAGCTTGTGAAAGGAGCACCTACATCTCGTAGACGATGGCTTGATTTACTTTTATCCCAATTGAATCGAGAATATCTGGAAGAACTTCAACGTTATCGTGGAATTTTGCAACATCGAAATGCATTGTTAAAGCGATTGAGTATCGGGAAAGGATCAGTTGGCGAAATATCTGTTTGGGATGGTCTCCTTGTTGAATCGGGAGTTGCGTTGATTGGGGCAAGACATACTGCATTAGCGCGGTTAAGCGGAATTGTGGAGAAAACGCATCTTTCGTTGACGGGTGAACGAGAACGGCTTTTGTTACAATATGTTCCAGGGGTTGAGTGTGCCATCACAGAGTTTTCTGATATTACGAATCTTTCAGATCATTTTCGAGATGCCTTGGCAAAAGCTCGCCGGGATGAACTGCGGCGGGGAGTGACACTCGTCGGTCCACATCGTGATGACTTTACATTAGTTTTAGAAACGTCAAACGGTGGGGAGGAAATTTTGCGCGAAACAGCACGCACCTATGCCTCTCAAGGACAGTGTCGAACAATAGCACTTGCACTAAAACTTTCAGAATTGGAGTTTATTCGGGAGGATACCGGCATAGCACCGCTTTTTCTGTTAGATGATGTCCTATCGGAGTTGGATGTGAAAAGGCGTGCCTATCTATTAGCGTATCTACAAGGTGTTAATGCACAGACTGTAATTACAGCCACTGACAAAGACGTGATGGGTGATGAACTACCAGATATCCATCTATTAGTGGTTGAAAACGGTGTAATCGTTAATTAAAATTAAACGTTAAATATAAATATTGGATTTGGGCGGATAGAAGAATGCGTTTTAAAAAATCTCGTAAGAATAAACGACGTCCGGTAATACGGCGTAGAACAGTTAAAGTACAAGGGGTTATAGAAACTTTTCTACGCCGAGAGGGCTGGACTGATAAACTCCATGAAATAAAGATTTTTGATGCATGGCGATCTATTGTCGGCGCACCAGTTGCCGCACAAAGTGTCCCAGTCTCCTTATCAAATGGAGTTTTAAAGGTTGAAGTTGCCCATCCACTTTATGCTACTGAGTTATCTGCAATGAAAACTCAAATTCTTTTAGAACTTGAAAAAAAACTTGAAGACCTGAATGCAGGAACACGTAGACCTTCTAAGAAACGTAAGGTAATTGACATCCAATTTCGCTTTAATCCACACATTTCTAAGGAAAAACCCATTCAAAATACAGCAGAATCAGATGGAGATACGTCTAATCGAATTCTTAAATCTGTCTCACCTGAGATGGAGGAGCAGATTGAAGATGCGGTTTCGGTTGTAAATGATTCTGAATTACAGGCTTCTTTAAAGACACTTTTTTTGACGCAATGCTCTTATTCTAAGACCACAGAATAACAACAAATATATTACATATAAGAATTGTCAAAAAATTCACAAAATAGATAAAAAATAGGTTGACAAAAAATAAAAGTTTATGGTATAATGAATATAGAAGGTACAAATTTTAATTTGAAGATTTTACAGAATATTACTGACTGTGGATTGATATGAAAAACTTCATTAAATTAATTAATAATTATAACTTATAGTTAAAAAATATGTCTAAAAAATTGTTGGGATTCATGATAATCCAGCAATATGTTCTTTCCATGTTGTTCACCTAACCTTTTCTTATTTTCAGACTTCCGATTGGCACAACCAATAACCGAAACAATAACTTAAAAGAGGATTTTCAGATAATGTCAAATGACTATACTGCGTCATCTATTCAAATATTAGAAGGATTGGAAGCCGTCCGGAAACGTCCGGGTATGTATGTTGGTAGTACTGGTACTGCTGGGCTACATCATCTTGTAATGGAACTTGTTGATAACTCCATAGACGAATTCGGAGCAGGACATGGATCAGAGATCAGAATAACACTCAATGAAGATGGAAGCGTCACTGTTTCTGATGATGGACGTGGTATTCCTGTTGGGGAACATCAGACAGGCGTTTCTGCGCTTCAAGTCGTGATGACGACCCTTCATGCAGGTGGTAAATTTGATGGGCGCGCAGATGTTGGTTACCAAACCGCCGGTGGTTTGCACGGTGTAGGTGCTTCATGTGTGAATGCACTTTCAGAGTGGCTCCGAGTACAAGTTGCGCAGGAAGGTAAACTTTACGAGCAGCAATATAAACGCGGGATACCGACAAAAGATGTAGAAGTAATTGGAAAGACGAAAAACGGTGGAACAGAAACAACGTTCATGCCTGACCATGAAATTTTTGACACACTTGATTTTCAGGCTGAAACCTTGAAAGAACGTCTACGTGAACTTGCATTTCTTAACCGAGGTGTTCGTATCCGATTCAAAGACCTCAGAATAGTGGAAACTGAAACAGAAGTGGAAAATAATCAGGAGGAGACCGTATATCACTATGAGGGTGGTATCGCTTCTTTTGTCCAATTCCAAAACGAGAATAGAGAGGTTCTCCATACTACGCCTATTTACTTAGAAGGTAAGATAGATGATGTTAAGGTCGAAATTGCTATTCAATTCAATACGACCTATTCGGAATATATCTTTTCGTACGCAAACAATATTCGGACAACAGAGGGTGGATTTCATGAAAGCGGTTTCAAAAGTGCTGTTACGCGCACATTCAATGCGTATGGCAAAGATAACGATCTATTGAAAAACGAAAAAATTTCACTTACGGGTGAGGACATCCGAGAAGGAATTACGGCTGTTATCAGCGTAAAAGTCCCTGAACCGCAGTTTGAGGGGCAAACAAAGTCAAAACTCGGCAATACCGAAGTAGAAGGTATTGTGATGAGTATTGTGAACCAACAATTGAAGCAGTACTTAGAGGAACAACCAGCACTTGCAAAGCGTATAATTAACAAAAGTATTCAAGCTGCACAAGCAAGGGAAGCCGCCCGTAATGCTCGCGACATTATTCGCCGGAAAGGTGTATTAGATTCAGCATCAATGCCCGGAAAACTCGCGGATTGCTCTGAACGGGATGCGAAAAAAACAGAGATATTTCTCGTTGAGGGAGATTCCGCAGGCGGTCCTGCAAAACAGGGGCGTGACCGTACTTTTCAAGCTGTTCTCCCCTTAAAGGGTAAAGGTATTAATGTTGATAAGGCACGGTTAGACAAGATTTTGAAAAATGCACAAATCGTAGACATTGTCACTGCCTTGGGCACTGGAATTGGTTCAGAGGAATTTGCATTGGATAAACTGCGGTATGGCAAAGTAATTATAATGGCGGATGCAGATGTGGATGGTGCACACATCCGTTCACTTTTATTGACATTTTTCTTCCGACAGATGCCTGAATTAATTCTAAAAGGACATCTCTATATTGCACAACCACCGCTTTTTCAAATTAGGAGGGGGCGACAAGCACAATATCTTCAAGACGAAGATGCTTTGGAGGGATACCTGCTGGAATCAGCCGCGGGGTCTCAAGAGATAACAAATAAGCGACGTGCCAATCCATATACGACAGAGGAAGCGATCAGCTGTGTTAAGGCTCTGTCCTTTATTGAAAAACGTCTTTCGGAATTGAGCGGGCGCGGAAATCGGACACGTCAAGAACTGATTACGTATTTGTGGGAACCTCTTGAAGATCAAGATTCTCCTGAAGCTGATAGCGAACTGATCGAAACACCAGAAAACCCAATAGATACTGTCTTAGATATTCTGGAATCACAAGATGAGAGTCCAAAACAAGATGAGCTTCCGTTTGAAGTTGATAGCGAAAATACTTCTGAAGTGGATTCAGATGAAATAGGGGATGAGGTTGATAGTATGCCGCAATTCCAGATAGCATCAAATGCTGCGGTACATGCTGAACTTTCTCCTCACATTCAGTGTGTTAAAGACTTTGGAATTCAACCAGAAGATTTTGATGTGCCGACATCGGAGGATACACCACTGTTTAGTTTGGTGAATAAATCGGATGAAAAGCAGTCTGTTACCTCTGTTGGAGAACTTCTTTCGATTCTTACATCAAGTGCAAACAGAGGCACGACGCTAACGCGCTTCAAAGGGCTTGCCGAAATGAATACGAAGCAATTAAAAGAGACAACAATGCAGATAGATGCGCGCGTGCTGTTAAAGGTGACTCTTGAGGATGCTGTTCAAGCTGAACGGATGTTCACGTTGCTGATGGGTGATTCTGTGGAACCTCGCCGCGCATTTATAGAACGCTATGGCACACAAGTTGAACTTGACGTTTATGGGTCATAACCCAGTATGTGTCAATGTAAAAACACTGTTAATAACTCAATTGCTACCTATTTGTGAACGATCTTGTAGGAGGGTTTCTAACCCCGATTTATAACAAAAACAGTGGGAAACCATTGTTTTAAATAAAAAATAATGGCTGACTGCTCACAGCGAATAAAGAGAGATAGATGCAAGAAGAAAATATTATTAGTCGATCAATAGAAACCGAACTACAGACTTCGTACCTCACGTACGCGATGAGTGTAAATACGAATAGAGCAATCCCTGATGTGCGGGATGGCTTGAAACCGAGTGCACGCCGAATCATCTATGCTATGGGAGAGATTAATCTCACGAGTAGTCGCCCCTACGATAAATGTGCTGCTGTTGTTGGAGAGGTCATGAAAAACTTTCATCCACACGGTGATGGACCGATTTACGGCACGCTCGTAGGTCTTGCTCAGGAATTCAGTACACGTTATCCCTTAATTGATGGGCAAGGCAACTTCGGGTCTATTGATGATGACCCTGCAGGGGCAATGCGTTACACAGAGTGTCGACTTTCAAAGATTGCTGAAACACTCCTGCTGGATATTGATAAAGATACTGTTGACTTCCAACCCAATTATAAAGAATCGTTAGAAGAACCTACTGTGCTGCCCGGTCTTCTTCCTAACCTGCTTGTGAATGGTACTGACGGTATTGGCATAGGCTATTCAACAAAGATCCCACCACATAACCTCAACGAGGTCGTGGATACTCTCCTGCACGTGCTTGATTTTCCAGATGCCACCGTTGAGGAACTGATGGAATTTCTCCCTGGTCCAGATTTTCCCACTGCTGGAATTATCGTTGGGAAAAAAGGAATCAAAGATATGTATTCTACTGGCAAAGGGAGCATGACGATGCGGGCGAAAGTGGAAATTGAACCGATAACGCATGATAAATCTCGTGGAGACCGCGAGCAGATTGTAGTTACTGAAATTCCTTATCAGATTAAGAAAAATCTGCTGCTTCAACAGATGGTTGATCAGGTAAACATCAGTAAAACGATTACTGGCATTTCGGATATCAGAGACGAATCTGATGAGGAAATTCGTATCGTTATTGAACTTAAGCGTGGGGAAGTGCCACAAGTTGTCTTAAATCAGCTCTACAAGCACACAAAGATGCAGCATTTTTTTCCTGCAAACCTTCTTTGCCTTGTTGAAGGGCTCCCCAAAATATTAACGCTCCCCGAGATTTTACGCTACTACTTGGCACATCGACGAGAAGTAATACGTCGGCGTACACAGTTTGATTTGGCACGCTGCGAAAGACGTGCACATATTTTAGAGGGATACCGTATTGCGCTGGAGCATTTAGAGGAAGTAATTGAACTTGTGCAAACTGCAGAGACGCCGCAGGAAGCCAGGGAACAGTTGATAACACAGTATGAACTATCTGAAGATCAAGCGAACGAAGTGCTGGGATTAACCTTAAGCCAGTTAACAGGATTAGGTCGTCAGAATATTAACGATGAATACAGTGACCTCTTGGAACGTATCGCTGAACTCAAAGCAATTCTTGAGAGTGAAGACCTTGTCACCAACATCATCAGGGAAGAATTGGAAGGATTGAAGGAGGATCATGGAGATGATCGCCTCACCGAAATCGTTTCGGAGGTAAGAAGTTTTGAGATGGAAGACCTCATTGCCGATGAGGAGATGGTTGTCACACTGACACATTCCGGATATCTCAAACGGATTCCGATGGATACATATCGAACGCAAAATCGTGGCGGGGTTGGTATTAAAGGCGGAAACCCAAAAGATGGAGATTTCTTGGAACAACTGCTTATCGCAACGGCACACCAATCGCTTCTCTTTTTTACAAGCCTCGGTAAGTGCTATGTTCTGAAAGTTTTTGAGATACCAGAAGGCTCACGCCAAGCAGCAGGACGAGCAGCGGTAAATATGCTAAAACTAAGTGACTCAGAGACCATTACAGCATTTTTACCTATTCGCGAGTTTAATGAAGATCTCTATATCCTTATGGCAACAAAAAGCGGTATTGTAAAGAAATCTCCATTAGGTGATTTTAGAAATCCCATCTCCAGTGGAATTATAGCAGTTAATTTAGATCCAGACGACCAACTAATCGAGGCTCATCTTACCGATGGAAATTACGATGTCATTTTGGTTAGCCATAACGGGAATGCCATACGATTTAACGAGTCAGATGTTCGCAGTATGGGGCGCCGCACGCGTGGTGTCCGTGGCATCCGCCTCGCTGAAGAAGACTTTGTCGTAGACATGGTATGTTCCGCAGATGAAAACGACTCACTGCTCATTGTGACAGAAAACGGTTATGGCAAACGAACAGGACTATCCGCGTATCGTTCGCAGAAGCGTGGCGGCGTAGGACTGACTGCCATTAAGCGTTCAACGCGTAATGGTGCGGTCGTTTCTGCTAAACTCGTTACGAGATCAGATGAACTTGTTCTTATTAGTTCTACCGGGTATATTACGCGTATGGCAGTCAGCGATATTCGTTCAATTGGTCGTACAACGCAAGGTGTCCGGCTCATGACTTTACAAGAAGACGAGACACTCGTGGACGTCGGAAAAATCTCGGAAGCCGATTCTGATAGCGGTGTAGAAGGATAGTTGTCAGTAACAAATCTTCGTCAAGTGTAGTTACAATACTATAGGGTTATTCAGTTTTAAGAATAATCGGTTAATAGGTTTTACTGAGAGTTTATATTGTAGGTCGGGTAGAGCGAAGCGAAA
>JAPPMR010000556.1 GCA_028818995.1 Candidatus Poribacteria bacterium
ACTCTTAATAGGAGTTTGGTATTCCAAAACTAAATAATCCGCGTTCTCCGTGTCATCTGCTAAAATCCTAGATTCAGACAGGAAAAATGGTAAACGCCTCGGGCAACGCACCTTAGATCAAACTTTTGCCGAAAACTGGACACGCCCATGCTTAATATTTTAACTTGACATTTTTTCGGAAAAATGGCAAATTACGTCAAAAGCAAATACGGAGAACACAATGGGATTTCCAGTTTACGACTACCGCACAGATGTCCGAAATGTTCTGGTAACGCCGCAGATTCGCTCACGTTTCTTAAGGATGGAACCTGGACAGATTGCTCAACTGCATAGCCATGATCTTGGACATGAAATCTTCCTGATTTTGGAAGGACGCGTCGAATTTGAAATTGACGGTGAAACGGAGGAGTTGGGACCTGGACAAATGTGTGTCGCTTTAGCTGACCAGCCGCACAAGGTGCGTGTGCTCGGTGATGAACCGATGACGATGTATCTGTCTGTTACGCCGCATATCCACCCGACACATACGCCACGAACAGAAGATGGCGAACGATTACCACACAATTTTGCACCTGCAAGTGATTATGATGTGGAACCGGATACGGAGGTATCGGTGTCGGAACTGGTTACGCATCAAATAAACGCGGCGCAGCGACTTGCGGAATTGACTCGTACGTGTGCGGCAGTTCAAGAGGAGATGGGACATCAACTCAAGACTGCTGTTGCCGAAGGTGATGAACAAGCTGCTACCGCTGCTCGCAAAGCGATGTGGGAGGCACTTTATCCCGTTTACAAAGTTGTTGCAGAATTAGGTGATGTTTGGAATCAGCTGGCTCCGCGCGCAACTCCATAAGAGGTGCTTTTTTAATTTGCTTTGTTTCTATTATTTATGTATAATTAAAAATAAATTGTTCTAATTTACCCAAATTGTTCTATTTGAAATCCAATTTGACTTGACAACGTTTTTACGTTAGTATAAACTTATTTGTTAAATGCATAACTACGTTTGAGCGATTCGCCTTTGTGCATATAGTGGCGGCACGTTGATGCGAATGGTGCCCCTTAGGTTCCAATAAACCCACACCTCAAACGAAAAATTAAACCTATACCGAAAGGTAGATTAAACGTCACAACATATAGTAAATGAATTTAGTAAGGAGTGTTTTATGAAAAATCAGCTTTTTAACAGGAAATTATTTTTTTCCTTGATGGCTGTTGTAATGTGTTTGGGATGGACAGCGATGAGTTACGGTGCAGCCACCGTTTCTGTTGATCCCGCTACAGTAGAATCCCCTGCGGTCGGGGAACAACTCACAGTGAATATTAATATCGTTGGTGGTGCTGGTGTAGCAGGTTACCAAGTAGACGTGAACTATGATACAACTGCACTCAGTTATGTGTCAAGTGCCAACTCGGACTACTTGCCAGCAGGTGCTTTTGCAGTGCCAGATCAAACACCGGCAGATGGTAGCGTCCGACTTGCAGCGACTGCTATAGGTGCTACGTCAGATGGTGATGGCACGCTTGCAACCGTAACATTTGAGGTAGTTGAAGTAAAAGCGTCTTCTATCACTTTGTCAGGTGTGCTCATTTCTGATGCCAAGGCTGCGACGTTAGAAGTCACAACTGCAGATGGTTCGGTTACTGTTCCTACTGCAGAAGAAGATACAGACACGGATACCGATACTGATACGGATACCGACACTGACACGGATACAGACACCGACACGGATACAGACACGGATACCGATACCGATACTGACACCGACACGGATACAGACACGGACACCGATACCGATACTGATACCGACACTGACACGGATAATGATACAGACACGGACACCGACATGGACGATACAACCATGGACGATACAACTATGGATGATGACACAACCATGGACGATACAACCATGGATGATGACACAACCATGCCTGAACCAGTTGTACCCGAAAGCACAATGTTCAAGATTACCCTCACTAACCTCACCACAGGTGAACCGGGTATGGGTGGACAGATATTCTCACCACCAATCTTTGCAACACACACTGCGGGTGTCAAAATCTATGAAGTCGGTCAACCTGCCAGTCAAGCACTTGTTCTGCTTGCTGAAAATGGAGATACTTCAGGACTCGCTGCACTTGCAGCCGCTGCAAAAGCAAATGCTGCTATGGGTGAAGGTCTTGTTGTTCCCGGTGCTTCTGTTTCCGTAGTGCTAACAGCCGATGCGATGAACTCTGCGCTTTCTCTTGCAACAATGTTGGTATCAACAAATGACGCGTTTATTGGTGCTACTGACGTAGCACTCTTTGATGAAGCCGGTATGCCTATGTCAATAACACGGGAATTAAGGTCTTATGACGCGGGTAGTGAACAAAATACTGAGCGTGCCTCCGATATTCCCGGCCCAGTCGGTTTAGATGCTGAAATGGATCCGCCACATAGCAACGCACGTGTGCCCACAGAAGGTGGTGTCATCACACCACACGCGGGTATCCTCGGTGTTGGTCAAGTCGGTGAAGCGTTTGGCTGGACAGAACCGACAGCGATGCTAACGGTAGAAGTTTATGTGCCAGAACCGGATCCAGAACCCGTTGTCCCGCCACCACCTCTTCCCACTTATGATGTCACACTTGCAGCAGGATTGAACATGATCTCTGTTCCACTGATGCCAACAGAACCTTACACGGCGCAATCTCTTGCTGATATGCTAAAGGCAACAGTTGTGATCAAACTTGATGCAGCGACACAAGGGTTCGTAGGATATGTTGCTGGTGCTGAAGATGGTTATAATTTCGGTATTGAAGGCGGAAAAGGATATATTGTCAATACGCCTATGGGTGGAATGGTAACATTCAGTGGTACAGCGTGGGCAAATCCAGCAGCTGAAATGGAAATGGCAGCTGAAATGGAAATGACTACAGAAGATGCCGCTGCTGCACCGAAGCTTGCTACTCCGAAAGGTGCATGGGCGTTTGTCATTTCAAGCGACTTGCAAGACATTCAATTAGGAACGTCTTACACTGTGGTTGCTAAAAACCTCCGCACAGGCGTTGTCACCACTCAGAAAGTTGATAACGACAAAGGATATGGTTCTACTGTTTGGGCAGACTTGAATCGTAAAGATGTCGTTGAAGCTGGTGATAAAGTTGAGATCGCACTCATTGACGAAAATGGCACTGTCGTATCCGGTCCGTTTGAGCGCACAGTTCAAACTTCGGATATTAACAATGCATATCTGAGTGTACAGATGCGAGTTGGCGATGTGCGTCCGAAGGAAACGATTCTCGGTCAGAACTTCCCGAACCCGTTTAACCCTGAAACTTGGATACCTTATCAACTGAGCCGCGATTCCAACGTAGCGATTCAGATTTATAATGTTTCCGGTCATACGGTTCGGACGCTCAACTTAGGTCACAAGTCGACAGGTTCATATATGACATCTTCGACTGCGGCTTATTGGGATGGCAAAAATGAAGCAGGTGAGCATGTTTCGAGTGGTATCTATTTCTATGTCCTCCAAACAGCGAATTTCACTGCTACCCGTAGAATGGTCATTCTCAAGTAAGTTTAGCAACTAAAACGCAATAACAAAAACGCCCCGACTGCCGGTTTTCCGACCGCGAATCAACTTGATTAGCGTCGGCGGCGGGGCGTTTTTCGCGTATATGTGAAGGAGGCTTTTTGAATTATATGAAAACAATTTTTTCTATTTCTGCAGTGCTTCTGCTCCTTTTCGTAGCAAGTAGTGGTAGTGTATTTGCTTTTACATTCCAGCCCCCTCCTGAAAAAACGGATGCTCCTGGAGAAGGCAATTGCACACAGTGCCATGCTGGTAACACTCTGAACGCTGGCGGCGGTTCTTTGATGTTGACGGTACCTGATACCTATTTACCGGGTGAAGTGTACGACATTGTTGTTAATTTATCACGTTCCGGGCAAAGGCGATGGGGATTTCAGATGACAGCACTGAATAGCAATAATGTAAAAGCTGGCACTTTTAGTACTATAGATGGCAATACACAAACCCATGAGAAAAACAGTAAGCAATACATTGAACATACATCTGCTGGCACTGCCCAAGGAACACCAGACACAAACAGTTGGACATTTAAGTGGACTGCCCCCGCTACCGATGTGGGAACTATTACGTTCTACGCCGCAGGAAATGCTGCCAATAGCGATTTTGTGACTTCAGGTGATTTTATCTACACCGAAGAAGCAACATCAGACGCTCCTGTTCACGGTGTCACGTTAGCAGGTGTAGGCGCGTTAACTCAGAGAACAACTAATGCAAGTGCAGGGGTCAGATATACACTTCGGATAACAAATACCGGAAATACAGACGACGTGATTCGCTTGTCAACATCAGGTAGTGTGAATGCGACGCTAAATCGGACCTCTGTCCCACTTGCCGCGGGTGCTTCAACGAATGTAACTTTGACGGTTCGCGGTACTGCTTCAACAACTGCAGGTGATTATGCGGTTAAAGTCACAGCGACTTCGCAAGGAGATAGTACAAAAACTGCTGAGGTTACTGCAACAACCACTATTCTTCCTGTTTACAGAGTTACGTTGGCTGGAGTTGGCAACTTGATAAGGGAAACAGCGGATGCCTCGGCAGGTGTCAGTTATACGCTCCGCGTAACAAACAGTGGCAACACAAATGATACGATTCGTCTAACAACATCAGGTGATGCCACCGCCACAGTAAGTCCGGCTTCTGTATCCCTTAACCAAGGTGCTTCACGTACAGTAACATTAAGGATTTCTGGCACCGCCCTCGCTAAAGCGGGTGATTATGCGGTTAAAGTCACAGCAACTTCGCAAGGAGATGGCACAAAAACTGCGGCGGTTACAACAACAACCACTATTCTTCCTGTGTATAGTGTGACGTTGGCTGGAGTTGGCAACTTGACAAGGGAAACAGCGGATGCAAGCGCGGGTGTCAGATATACGCTCCGCGTAACAAACAGTGGCAACACAAATGATACGATTCGTCTAACAACGTCAGGTGATGCTACTGCTACTGTAAGTCCGTCTTCTGTATCTCTTAACCAGGGTGCTTCACGTACAGTGACGCTGAGGATTCCTGGGACTGCCCTCGCTAAAGCGGGTGAATATGCGGTGAAAGTTACAGCTACTTCTCAAGGTAATAAAACAAAAACCGCTGAAATCTCAACAACGACGACTATTCTACCCGTTTATGACGTTTCGTTGACAGGGATTGGCAGCCTGACAACCGAGACAACGGATGCCTCGGCAGGTGTCACTTATACACTCAATGTTACAAATAATGGGAATACAGATGATGTGATCAATTTAGCCGCTTCAGACGATGATGCTATCTTAAGCCAGACCTCTGTATCGCTTGCCTCGGGTGCTTCAACAAACGTAATTTTGACGGTTCCGGGTGCTGCTTTAGCAACGGCAGGCGAGTATGTGGTTAAAGTCACGGCTACCTCACAAGGTGACAACACGAAATCCGTTGAAGTATCAACTACTACGACTATTCTACCTGTTTACGGTGTCACGTTGGCGGGTACCAATCTAACAAAGCAAACCCAATTTGCAAGCGGAGGTGTCAGTTATGCTCTACAAGTCACAAACACTGGCAACACAGCAGATACGATAGTGCTTGGTTCATCGGCAGAAGTCGGAATTGGAGGGAGCGTACTCGGGTCGTTCAGAAAATCTAAAGATGACGACCTTTCAACCAGCCAGAGTCAGTTGGAGATTACGCTTGCTCCTGGTGCTTCTACTGAAGTTATATTTACAGCGACAGGTGACCTGCTCACAAAATCGGGTGAATATAAAATCAAAGTTACAGCGACCTCACAAGGGGATAGCACAAAGGCTGCTGAAATCACGACTACTACCACTATTCTACCAGTTTACAGTGTTATGTTGGCAGGTGTCGGTAATTTGACAACCGAAACATCTGATGCATCCGAAGGCATCAGCTATATGCTCACAGTTACGAACACCGGTAACGCGAATGACGTGATCAATTTAGCCTCTTCAAACGATGATGCTACCTTAAGTCAAAGTTCTGTATCGCTTGCATCGGGTGCCTCAACAAACGTAACTTTGACAATACAGGGTGCTGCTTTAGCAACGGCAGGCGAATATGTGGTTAAGGTTACCGCTACCTCCCAAGGAGATAGCACAAAGACTGCTGAAATCACGACTACGACAACTATTCTTCCAGTTTATGGTGTCTCGTTGGCAAGTGTAGGTGAATTAACAACCGAAACATCTGATGTTGAGGAAGGTGTCAGTTATACCTTCACAATTACAAACACCGGTAACACGGATGATGTCGTAGATTTAGCAACATCGGGAGATGTTACAGCGACGTTAAGTGAGGTGTCTGTCTCCCTCGCTTCAGGCATTTCAAAAGAAGTAACATTAACTATTTCTGCTGATGCACTCGCTATAGCAAGAAATTATGAAGTCAAGGTTACGGCTACCTCCCAAGGGGATAACACAAAAACTGCTGAGATATTAACTACTACAACTGTCCTACCGGTTTATGGTGTTACATTAGTAAGTATGAGGGATACGGAAGGGGAAGATGTCAGTTATACCCTCACAATCATGAACACCGGTAACACGGATGATGTCGTAGATTTAGGCACGTCAGATAACGATGCCACTTTGAGCCAGACCTCTGTGTCGCTTGCCTCAGGGGCATCAGCAGAAGTGACATTGACTATTTCCGATGATGCGCTTGCAACTGCTGGAGATTATACAGTTAAGGTTACAGCCACTTCACAAGGCGATAAAACGAAAACTGCCGAAATCACAGCAACAACCTCTATTGTACCTGTCTACGATATTATGTTAGTAGGTGCAGGCGATTTGACAACCGAAACATCTGATGTGGGAGAAGGCGTCAGTTATACGCTCACAGTTACGAACACCGGTAACACTGATGATGCCATAGATTTAGCAACATCGGGGGATGCTACAGCAGCGTTAAGTGAGATGTCTATATCCCTCGCTTCAGGTGCTTCAAAAGAAGTAATATTGACTATTTCCGCTGATGCACTCGCTATAGCGGGAGATTACGGAGTCAAGGTTACCGCTACCTCCCAAGGAGATAGCACAAAGACTGCTGAAGTTTCAACGACTACGACTGTTCTACCGGTTTACGGTGTTACATTAGTAGGTGAAGGGGCACTCACAGGTACAACGATGGATACGGTGGAAGGTGTTACTTATACCCTCATAGTCACAAACACCGGCAATACTGACGATACGATTATTCTGGGTTCATCTGCAGAGGTCGGAATCGGTGGTAGTGTTCTCGGTTCGTTCAGTCTACCTGACGCTGAAGAGCCTGCTACAAGTCAATTGGAGATAATGCTTGCCGCAGGCGCATCAGCAAATGTGATGTTTACAGCTGCAGGCGATCTTCTCACAAAACCGGGTGAGTATGAAATCAAAGTCACTGCTACTTCGCAAGGTGATAACACGAAAACTGCTGAAATCACAACAACAACTACAATTACCGTCGTCCCTCCGGTCTATGGTGTAATGTTACAAGGTAAAGATGAACTTACAGGCGCAACGATGGATATCCTTGCGGGTGTCAGTTATACCCTGACTGTCACAAACACCGGTAATGTAGATGATACGATAGTATTTGATTCTTCTGCTGCGTTTGGGATTGAAGGTTCCGTTCTCGGTTCATTTAAGGAATCTATTGATCAAGAACTGGCAATGGGAGAGTTGGAGATTGCACTTGCCGCAGGTGCTTCTGTCGAGGTTATATTTACCGCAGCTGGTGATTTCTTCACGAAACCGGGTGAATATGAAATCAAAGTGACCGCTACTTCGCAAGGCGATAGCACCAAAACTGCTGAAATCACTACCAAGACTACGATAGAACCTGTGCCATGGGATGTCAATGCTGACGGCACAGTGAATATCCAGGATTTAGTGTTAGTTGCAAACCAATTTGGTGAATCTGGCGAAGGACTCGCTGGCGATGTGAACAAGGATGGTCAGGTGAATATCCTTGACCTTGTTCAGGTAGCCTCCTATTTCGGTAAATCGCAAGCGGAAATTGTCCAAGCGAATCAGTAGTTTCAATTTAGTAATAATCCGATAGGCGCGCTTCTTAGCGTGCCTATCCTTATGGAGAAGAAAATGGCATCAAATTATCGGGTCGGAATTATCGGATGTGGTGGCATTGCTAATGCTCATGCGCGTGGATATGAAGGTGTTGAACAAACAGAAATTGTCGCTCTCGCCGATCCTGTTCAAGCTGCCCTCGACAAGTTCGCAAACACCTATGATGTACCCAAGGAAAACTGTTATTTGGATCCGAGAGAGATGTTGGATAACGAAGACCTTGACATTGTGAGTGTTGCAACATGGCACAAACTTCACGCACCGATGACAATTGCGGCATGTGCCCGAAGCCCGAAAGCTGTTCTTTGCGAAAAACCGATGGGCGTTAGTCTCGGTGAATGTGATGAGATGCTAATCGCAGCGAACCGAAACAGTGTTAAAGTTGTAATCGGTCATCAACGTCGATTTAATTCCGCATGGACAGATGCACGTAATCTCATTGCTGAAGGTGCTATCGGTGAACCGCGACAAATTGTTTGCCACGGTGGACAAGGACTGCTAAATGACTGTTCGCACCTGTTTGATATGATGCGATATGTGTTGAGTGATCCCGCTCCGCAATGGGTGATTGGCAATGTTGAACGCAAAACAGAACGTTATGAACGTGATATTCAGATTGAGGATCGGAGTGCAGGAATTGTCGGATTTTCAAACGGGTGCATCGGTATGTTACTACAGGAAATCGGTAGACCTAACTATCAAGGCGGTATTGTCTACGGAGCAGATGGCATTGCAGACGTGACAGAGGGACGTGTTCGTCTCCTCAACAATAAGTCTGCAGATTGGGAAGAACGTCCTTCCGATGGGACAAACCAGCACGTCGCACAAGCACAGGAATTAGTTGAGTGGCTTGATGGTGGAGCGGAACACCGCGGGGAAGCGAAACACGGTCATGCCGCTGTTGAAATAATCATGGCGATCTATGAATCCGCGCGTATGCACGAAGTTGTCCAATTACCGCTGCGGACACATGCAAACCCGTTGGATTTGATGATTGATAACGGTGATTTACCCGTCGAACGACCTGGTAGATATGATATCCGTGCCTTTTTGTTACACGGGGAATCCATGAAACCTGGGTCACAATAGTGCTTTGTCAAGTTCTATTTTGTAGGTTGCGATTCGGAAATCGCTCCTACAAAAAGAACAGATAAGGTAGGAGGGAACTCCGATTCCCGACTATTTCCTATAATTTTAGAATGGACTGTCCAGTAACATCTTTTGAGTATTAGAAACCCATGAAGATTACACAAGGCATCAGTGTTGGCTTAGCAGCACTCAGACGTAACAAATTGCGTTCAGTGCTTACAACGCTTGGAATTATCATAGGCATTGCGGCTGTTGTTGCAGTTGTCTCTGTTGGTGGTGGTGCCGAACACCTCATTTTGATAGAGTTGGAACGAGTTGGCGGTGCGGGCAAGATCGTATGCTTTCGAAAAGAGCATATTCGTAGAGCGGATGGCTCGTATATTGAAAATAAGCATCCGGAATATATTGAGTATCAAGACCTCGCCTTTATACTTGAAACATGCCCATCTATTAAAACAGCAGCTGCGCAATCCGGAATGGTGCGCCGCGTATCACATAGACACGTAAACCAATCACTCCAAGTCCATGGTGTTACGCCTTTTTTTCAGGATGTCAATAACTGGTACGTTGAAACGGGACGTTTTTTTACTGAAGACGACATGGAACGCGGAGACCTTATCTGTTTGATCGGTTCTGAGGTGCATAAAGACCTATTTCAGATGGAAGATCCGATTGGTCGTCAGTTGAGAATTGATAGGAAACGCCTAACCGTTGTGGGAGTCATGGAAGCAAAAGGTAATAAGATGGCGAGTGAGGGATGGGATAATAGAGTGATTATACCGATCTCTACAATGGGCACCCATTTTATTGGAAAACGTAAGGGCTGGATCATGCTGTTTGCGCAAGCCGAAAGTTATGAAAAAGTTGAACAAGCTGTCGCTGAAATCAAAATTGCCTTCAGACAGCAACACGGCGATGAAAAATACTTTGATTTTTACACCGCTAAAGAAACTATAAAGCAGGTGGGCAATGTCAGTCGGATTGTTCAAGTACTCCTTGGGGCTGTTGCCAGTATTGCTTTGTTCGTCGGTGGTATCGGTATCATGAATATCATGTTAGTTTCTGTAACAGAGAGAACTCGTGAAATCGGTCTACGTAAATCTATCGGAGCAAGACGCACTGACATCCTCATACAATTTTTGATTGAGGCAATTGTTTTAAGCGTATGTGGTGGACTTATCGGTATTTTTATTGGTAGTGCACTTGCTACCGGTTCAGGTTGGGTTATCTCAGAATTTATGATTAAAGACGCAACTTGGCCTGCCGTTGTATCTGTTCAGGCAGCTGTTGTTGCTTTTTGTGTTTCTGCGTTCATTGGCATATTTTTTGGAATTTATCCAGCAAACAAGGCTGCAAGTCTTGCCCCCACAGAAGCACTACGTCATGATTAAGCAACCGTTCTTAGTAGCGTGTTCTCTTTGTAGGAGGGGTTTGTAACCCCGATTTTCAAGTGAGATATTATCTATGGGTTTGAAAGTTTGCTTAATAGATATTTTTTTGATATATTAAGCGACATTCTCAAAAATTGTAACCTTTATTCCTGAGTTAAAGTAGTAACCTAATTGAAAAGAGAAAGTTACAATCAAGCGCGACTTATAGGAGGAACCATGTTATTGAAAAAAGGGTATTTGATTTACTTGCTCACTGTATTTGCTATTATCGTGCTAAGTTTAGTGATAATAGAGACAGGTGAAGCACGGTTTGCTGCAGATACGATTCAAGGTATGTGGACTTTTGAAGAAGGCCAAGGCAAAACCGTTAAAGATCTTTCTGGAAAAGGTAGTGATGGTGTGTTTGTTGGGGATGTCAAATGGGCAGATGCTAAATTCGGTGGAGGCATAGAATTTAGTGGTGAAGTGGCACAAAACTATGTTCGTATCGGGAAGGAAGGTGAACCTGCTACTTTGGCAGCCTTGAATTTTAAGGACTCCAAGGGGTTCTCCATCCATGCGTGGGTATTTGCAACGATCCCACCCAACGGAAAATGTGTTATATGGAAAGGAAAAGGATGTTCAAGTTGGTCGCAATTTTTACTTGGCACTGGTGCCCATGAAAATGTCGGTGGAAGAATTAACCGCGCATCGTTCCATTTTCGGACGAGGAGCGCGCCCGAAAGATTTGAAGCACTCGGTGAGGAACTTCCCCAGAATGAGTGGGTTCACCTGGTTGGTGTATGGGATGGAACGAAAATCTATATCTATGTTAACGGTGAACTACAGGGCAGTGCAGACGCAGTAGGACAACCTTGGGATTCTTTCGAAGCGGTTTACATTGGTGCAGATGCAGGTTGTAATGAGCCGAACGGAAGGTGTCATTGGGGTGGAATCATTGACGAAATTGTCATCTTTAATGTACCACTTTCCGATGATGAAATTAAGTCGCTCGGTAATGGAATTGAAGGTGTTTTTGCAGTTGATGCTGGTGGAAAAATCACTACCACATGGGGTAAACTTAAATCATCAAAATAGGATAGTATTTGAAAGTAATACCATTTCCAAAATATTTTATTTGTAGGAGCGATCTCCGAATCGCGACCCATTTGTCGTTAGAAATCGGAGTCCCACCTACAGCATTGAAAGTGCGATGTCTATCAATACTAAGTGGACATCGCTTTTTTCATTATCTGCAAGATAAAAGCAAAGTGTCATGCTGACAAAAAGCAAACGTAAATCACTTGACGAATTTAGTCGTATATGTTAAACTATGTTTAATTATAAACAGGATAGCATCCGATAAATAAATATGTTACTTAGGGTGCCAAAACTAAAGGAGAATTTAGAATGCTTCTCAAGGCTATAAAAGTGATCTGTATCCTCAGCCTATTACTTACCACTATCTGGTATGTAAATATGGCTGAGGCCGCAAAAGAATTTGTAACAGATGGACTTGTTGCGATGTATACGCTCAATAAGTCTGATGTCAAAGGTGATGTTGTCATGGATACCTCTGGCAACGATAACCACGCGAAGCTTATTGGTAAACTTGATTTTATTGAAGGCCCCATAGGGGATGCATACGAGTTTAAAGCAGCAGCGAACAACTACGTTGAGATTCCTGCTATGGGTATGTTCGATTTTGCATCAGTTGAATGCTATGCCCTTCAAACTCAGTTTGCTGGCATTCAAGGCATCGTTTCCACCTGGATGTGGACAGCAGGTAAGGTCCATTTCAAGTTTCAAGAAAACCAAATTCAGGTTGATAAAAACGGCGGTTCAAAAATCCGTTTTAACGCTGAAGCCGAAAAATGGTATCACATCATTTACACCACTAATCCGGAAAAAAACGAACTTAAGCTATACATAGACGGAGAATTGCAGGCAGAAGGTGCAGCTGGTGCCCAACCTGAAAACATGGATGAACGCCGCATTGGCAGTGAACACAATGGTCGGTTCTTAAATGGTATGGTTGATAACGTCCGAATTTATGACAGGGTTCTAACTGAAGACGAGGTCATGCAGAATTTTGAGGCAAAATCCGATACGTTACCTGTTGAACCCGCAGACAAACTCTCTACCACTTGGGGAGCACTCAAGCGCCAGAGAAACTAAAAGGTCTGATGCAACCAATTAAAAAGGCGGTTATTCCGATCGCTGGATACGGAACACGCCTCTTCCCCGCAACGAAAGCTGTACCAAAAGCACTTTTCCCAATTATCGCGCAGGATGGTCTCGCAAAACCGATCATTCAGTTGATTATTGAAGAAGCATTAACGGCTGGCGTGGAAGAAGTGTGTCTCGTCGCACAACCGCATCAAGTTGAACCAATTACCGATTATTTTTCTGGTGATGTTCCAGACGCTATTCGTGAAAAGTCGGAACTGGCGGTGCAAGCGGACAGATTGAATGAAATTGGTGAACGCCTGCAATTCGCAATTCAGGCGGAACCGCAGGGATTTGGACACGCTATCTATTGTGCAAAGGACTTTGCGGCAGGCGAACCCGTCATGATCCTGCTCGGTGACCATCTCTATATTTCAGAGACAGATACCTCTTGTGCAAGACAGTTGGTAGACGTTTATGCACAAGTTGGAAAATCTGTGACGAGTCTTGATGTGTGCGATGAAAGCGAACTCTCTGTGAACGGCATTGTGCAAGGCAATTCTACGCCTGAAAACCCCAACATCTTCAAATTAGCACGTATTGCGGAAAAACCCGCAGTAGACTATGCGCGAGAACACATGCGCGTTGAAGGGATATGGGATACACAGGAAACGCATAGATATCTCTGCCATTTTGGGATTGATCTGCTCACGCCCCTTCTATTCGATATATTGGATTATAACTACCGCAACAAGATATTGACGCACGGTGAGATCCAACTGCGCGATGCAATGGCTGAAATGGTCCGACAAGAAGGTATGTACGGTTACCGCGTTGCAGGTACACGCTACGACACTGGCAATCCGCAAGAGTTGTTAAAAACCACTTATGCCTTTGGACTGCATGGTCCCTATAACAATACCTTAATCTAATGTTTCCCAACAATAGAATGTGTCGCGATTCGGAGATCGCTCCTACAAGACAAATTTAGTCTATAGAATGTGTCGCGATTCGGAGATCGCTCCTACAAGACAAATTTAGTCTAACGTTCCTCCCACCTCTAATTCAATAATTTCTACATCCTGAGATGCTGTCAATTTACGAAATTCTTCCAATGTTCCTGTCAAAAGTGGAAATGTGCCGTAGTGCATGGGCAAAATTCTTGGCACATTGAGCAATTGTGCAGCATAAGCAGCTTCACGCGGTCCCATTGTGAAATGGTCTCCGATGGGAAGCAGTGCTAAGTCAGGTTGATATATCTCACCAATTATTTGCATATCTCCGAACACATTTGTATCGCCAGCATGGTATATTTTATAGCCATTTGCAAATTCAAGCACAAAACCTGCGGGTTCACCTAAATAAACTATCGTTCCATCTTCTTCTGTGAAACTACTGCTATGGTTTGCCGTGACCATTGTTGCTTTCACGCCGCCGGCTGTGACCGTACCACCTTTATTCATGCCTATTGTATTTTCAACTCCCTGATTATCTAACCATTTTGCTATTTCAATCATAGCGACCACTGTGGGAGCGTGTTTTTTTGCAATTGGGACGGCATCTCCCACGTGATCCCAATGCCCATGCGTTATCAGCATAACGTCAAGAGCGTCAAATGTTTTAAGTTCATCGGGACAAACAGGATTACTATTAACCCATGGGTCAATTAAGAGAGTTTTTCCGTCCACCTCAATTTTAAAGGTAGCATGTCCAAGCCATGTTAGACGTATACCGTTGTTAAGTTTCATGATGTTTCCTTATTTTTATGATATGCTTCAGTAAAGATAAGTATCGCTGAGGCACAGAGACCTTGCGCTACAGTCCGATCAGAATCTCCTTTAATCTTTTTGCAATGATTTCTACTTCTCCCGACATCAGCGTTTGACCATTTATGTGGACACCGTTTGCACCAGCACCAGCAATATCTATCGTGGGGTCACCTGTTTGTAGTTGATGAAGAATTTCATTACGCGTGATGCCGAGTTGATCTGCGTCAAATCGGATTTCGGTGCGTGGCATCGGTTGCCCCGCTTCAGATGGGAAACTGCGATGCACACTAACACCTTGAATGTCTTTAAACACTTCTGTATAAAAGGTAACTTGGTCTTCATAGGACTGCATTAATTGGTCGTGGTCTTGATTCAGGTGCCACTCAACCGCTGCCAACAATCCGACCATTTCTTCTTTACCAACTTTCATGCCTCTGCCGATGAACGGATGCGGTGGCCCATTGAACGCTATAGCCTCAATCAGCGATTTTTTGCCAACAATTAGTCCGCTACTCTGCGGACCACACAAGCCCTTTCCACCGCTAAACATTGCCAAATCTGCTCCCATCTCTGTAAAACGCCATAAGTTTTCTGGCGGAGGTAATTGCGCAGCGGCATCAACAATCAATGGGACACCATGTTTTTGGGCAATTTCAATACCTTTTTCATAAGACACCCAAAGGTGTTCTCTACCGGGATTGGCGAAGTAGAAGATTGCAGCGGTCTTGTCGGTGATAGCGTTTTCGAGTTCATCAGGTGTTGTGCCGTTTTCATCTCCTATCTCTACGAATTCCACACCGACCTGCCGCACAGCAAAATCATATCCAACTCTACCGTGGCGATGCACGATGACTTCGCTTTTCATTGAGTTGTCAAGATGGGGTAATTTTGAACGTTTGCTCGCGTCAAGTCCAGTGATACAAGCAGCGGTACTAAGCGTCAGGGCAGCTGCAGCACCATTGGAAACATAGGCTGCTTCGTTATGGGTGAGTCTTGCTATTTCTTCACCGACTCGCCTTTGAAGTTCAATGATGTCTACAAAATGTTTTGATGCATCCACCATAGCCTCAACGACTTCAGGCGGCATGATGGAGCCGCCGAGACGTGTCAGCGTTGCATTGCCGTTGATAACTGTCCGAATGCCTAAGCGTTTGTAGATTGACATTGAGGCGTTTATCCGACTTCCTGCCCGTCCAATTTCCCGACGTGCAGGTCAATTTCATCGCGCGACTCAATTTTGTCGACTTTGCCATCCACCATGTGGAAAATACGGTCTGAAACATCAAGCATTTTGTGATCGTGTGTTGCGGTAATAATGGTCACACCGTTTTCGTCATTGAGGCGGCGAAGCAAATCTATGATTTCAAGACCTGTCTTGGTATCCAAATTACCAGTCGGTTCATCTGCTAAGACAATAGCGGGATCATTAGCAAGGGAACGTGCAATTGCGACACGTTGCTGCTGTCCACCAGAGAGTTCTAACGGCTTATGCTGAACGCGGTCACCTAATCCAACAAGAGAGAGTAAATCAACACCCTTTTCTCTACTCTCATCGGCACTCATGCCAGCAAAAATCATCGGGAGTGAGACGTTTTCAAGTGCTGTCATAACAGGGATAAGATTGAACGATTGAAAAATATAACCAATTTTCCGACAGCGCAGCCATGCCAACTCATAAGCGTCAAGTTGGGCAATATCTACTTCGTCAATATAGACCCTGCCCTCAGTGGGTTTATCTAATCCGCCAATCATATTAAAGAGCGTAGATTTCCCAGAGCCAGAAGGTCCCATAATAGAGATGTATTCCCCGCGTTGGATTTGGAAATTGACACCGCGTAGCGCATCTACAGTCGTTGTTCCCATCTCATACCGTTTGATGAGGTTTCTGACTCTGACAGTATTCTCTTTAGGAATAAGACGCTGCAATCTTTCTGGTGTTTCAGCGAGATTTGGTTGTACGCCACCTATTTCTGCTTGCATATCTGTTTTCTCCTTTTCATTGGCTTTCGGCAGTCGGCCATCGGCTATTGGGTTTCCGCTATAGGAGCGACCTCCTGTCGCGATTTCTTAGCCCAAAAACCCTGAACTTGTTAAGCAAGTTATAAAAATCATTATCGCTTTGCCAAAAATCCGAAACGTTTTTGTTGTGCTGGTTTCTGTGTTGCTGCTTCATTTGGTTTGGTTTCAGTCGGAATAGCAAACTGAATGAAATTTCGTTTGCCGAGTTGCTGTATAAAGGTAAAAAGTGAAGTTTCTGCTTCTTTTCGCGTCAATTGATGTTTTTTCTGAAGTGCCTTGATAATCTGTGAAATAGTATGCTTACCATCGCACATTTCCCATACGTACGCACCAATGCTATCCAGCACAACAACCCGTTTATTCGGGAGCATAAAGAGTTTGCTTGTCAGGTTTACCCAGAATTTATCTTTCTGCGGAATGACGAGCGATGCCTCATCTTTGTCATCTAACTCCCACGTTATCAGCTGATTGCGTACCGGGAATGCTTTGAGGACCTTGTCTCTATCTACATCAGGTCGTTTTCTTAGTTTTAGTGCGTATAGAACTTTGTTAAGCATGTTTTATAAGTAGAGTTGAATGTTCAACTACCTCAATCTTTAATGACAATGAATACTGTCTGCAACCTCTTGTGCAAGTTTTTCAGAGGTTTCATGTCGTCCAATTGATTGCACTACATAGATACGGTTGGTATGATGGCAATGCCTTATGCAAAACGTAAGTCGTGTCCGTTTTCGGAGTTTATCAAGTATTAACACAGATGAAAATGGCATACTATCGTAAAGGCGTGTCTGCTGTCCGATAAACGTGATACGTTCATCTCCGTGCTCATCATGCGGAGTCACTTCAAATCCATAACCACGAATCGCTTTAGCGTATCTTGCTCTAAACCATGTTTCCAATTGATTCGGTTCCGAACTATATTCGTTTAATAGTACCTCCGCAGGACCGTAACGTTCAACGCTGAGTTTACGACTTTTCCCTCTGGTAAATGTAAACAACAGATATCCGCTGAGAAGTTTCTGCCTTTCTAACTTGTAGTTTTTTGGAACAGCAAGTTTAAGCCCATACGCACTCCAGACAGTGTGCTGCGGATCACCTTGGTCCGAAATGGATTTGAAGATGCGAAGCACTGTTGGACGCCAGTTTTCTTTGAGCCTCCCCATGACTTGGACAATTGTAATCCGTTTGGTATCAGGACTATGTACAATCAACCCGTTCGCTCGGATACCACCTTTCCAACTGAATCCGAGAAAGGTGCTGTCTTTCAAGAAATCCTCATCTTTGATAAGGTCAACGTTCCTACGAAATGAAACATTGCCACCGCGTTTATAGTTCTTGCGGACTAACTTGAAGTATTCGTCGAGTGTTTTATGTAGGTCAGGTTTCTTTTTCCGTGTTTTTGCCCATTTGAGTTCTAATCGAGGCATCTCAGGGTCATCTAACCGAAGGTAACCATTCTTTTCATCGCCGCTAATACCACTGATTTCCCAGGTTGTCGGTATCTCTATTTGAATGCCTGCCCAACCAAAAAGAGTCCAGTCCATTTCACTGTCCCACCACGAAAGAACATTGCTTAAAACGGTTTAACAATAACTGCTTTAGAGACAAGGGCAATTGCAACAGTACCCATCCCTATCAAACCTACGCCACAAGCAAAACCTGCTGCCAGTACCGGATTGAACATAAACCACCGCTTCAAACCGAATCGCTTAATCATATAGAATCTACCGATGATAGCACCGAGTAATCGCGCAACCATGCTGCCCGGGTCAGCCCCAATTCCACCGATGATACCGTAAAACCACATTGACGGATATTTTAATACCCAAAGCAGCCCGTAGATAGCAAGGCTGGAGGTAAATCCTGCTGCAACATAATCCCCCCGAATGGCTTGTATGATCTCACTGTTTCCATCGCGTAGTGATGTTTTCATGAGACATTCGTTTGTTGCGTTAATCGGCCACATCATCTGAACAAACGGATATTGTGCGCTCGGTATTGGGGCTATTTGCCAAATAAAGTGTTGTACCACAATTCCACTAACAATCAGGATAGGCATGATCAGCAGCGTTGCAGCGAGGTTTGAAGTAAAGGTTGTTCCCGTTAGTTCAAGCACGCGCCACCCTTGTGTGCCTGCCCCGTAATCTTCGTCAGGTAACGGTGCAAACCAGATATCAATCTCCTCGTACCGACTCAGAATAAAGGTGATCTCATGCAAATAAGGTATTTCAAATAGGTCGCGTCCGAGAACTCCGAACGTCCTTGCAGTGATATACGAATTTATCGGTGTATATAAGAACGCGAACCCGAGTAGGAAACTTAGTGGGAAATTCGGAACCATCCAATGGATAAGCCAAACAAATCCCCCCATACCGATAAGCCATAGCACACCCATAAGCCATAATGGAAAATCACCACGGTTCGGTGGTGTGGCAAGTGAGCCACGTTCCCCTGCCTTTTTCTGGGAACTGCGAAGTTTGAAAAGCATTGGGACGGAGGCCGCCAAACCGACAAGACCAAGGCTAAAGTTTTGACCCATGCCGTAACTTCTGTAGAAGTCAAGATCGTTGAAAAGTCCAACCGCACGTACATCAAGCCCAGAGGTCCATTGATGTAATATCTCGTTTCTATAGAGGATTTGAGGATTGAGAACAAATTGCGATAGCATCGCGGTAACAAACTCTGTCTA
>JAPPMR010000308.1 GCA_028818995.1 Candidatus Poribacteria bacterium
GGACAGGGCAATACGACACCGTATCAAAAAACGTTATTCAACAAAATCCTGAAGATTGGATTCGGTTTGGTCTTGGCGTATCTGATGTTCAAGTTATCCAAATTCTTGATACTGAGCAACCGACTGTCAAATCAAACCGTGCAGATAGTTTTATACAAGCGATTGTTAACGATAAAAATGTCGTAATACATTTTGAAATTCAGACGCGTGACAGCACACAGATTCCAATGCCATATCGGATAGCGGGGTACGCAGGAAGGGGTATAGAAAACTTCGGAATGCCGGTCTATTCACATGTTATATATCTGCATCCCGATGCGGGTCGTAATGACCCAGGACAATACGTTCAAGAGATGCCCGGATATAATATTCTAATCCAATACAAGGTGATTAGACTATATGAATTAGAAGGACAAACCATACTGGATGTTAAACTAAAAGGATTAATTCCATTCGCACCGCTTATGAAACCTCCAGAAGATGTGAATTCAGAGGAGTGGTTCCGGCAATGTGTTCTGGTTGCTAAGTCCGTGACTCAAGACGAGTCAAACCAAGCGGATTATCTTACCAACCTTGGTATTCTGGGTGGAATAATATTAGACTACGAAACTATTCGTGGTATTATTTTGGAGGAAACCATGCAAGAATCGTCTGTTATCCAACACTTCACACAACAAGGTATTGAACAAGGTATGCGAAAAGGCACTATTGATGCTATACTTGAAGTGCTTGAAGAGCAATTTCAATCCAAAGGCGTTCAGACCTTAAAACCTGAGCTGGAGAAAATTGAAGAGCTGCAATACCTCAAACAATTGCTTCGCGAGGCAGCGCGGGCAAACAGTCTTGATGCATTCAAAAAGACATTAGAAGAATAAAAAGGAGTTTTTAGATGGCAAAACAGAACCGAAATGTCCTTATTACTGGTGGCACAGGTATATTAGGCAGTGCTGTAACCAAAGCCTATCTTGCACATGGGGATGCCGTTGCAGTCACCTATCTGTTTGATAATGAAGTTGAACGTTTCAAGCAGCACAATCCTGAACTCAGTGAAAAAGTTACTTTCCTATTTGCAAACGTTACCGAAGAGACA
Source organism: Candidatus Poribacteria bacterium (assembly GCA_028818995.1). Next base: position 1,091 of record JAPPMR010000308.1, read on the forward strand.
GAGGTTCAGAAAACTATACAAACCTTCATCACACAATTCGGTCACCTGGATATTTTGGTTAACATCGTTGGTGGGTTTGTCGGTGGAATTCCAACTGCAGAACTTGAAACGGACCGATGGGATTTCATGATGAATCTCAACCTCAAATCTGTCTTTCTCTGTTGTAAAACGGTGATTTCGCACATGACGGAACGGGGTTATGGCAAGATTGTTAACGTGTCCGCTCGCGCAGGACTAAAAGGTGAGGCTGGATTGAGTGCTTACTGCGTTTCAAAGGGAGGAGTGCGTACCTTGACAGAATCTTTAGCCGCAGAGGTAATGGATTCTGGTATAAACGTCAACGCGATCATGCCGAGTATTATGGACACCCCTGCTAATCGTGAAGCGATGCCGGACGAAGACCATAGTCGTTGGGTAGGCACAGAAGATGTTGCAAAGGTTATCTACTTCCTTACTTCGGAGGATGCAACTATAATCAACGGTGCTGCTATACCTGTTTACGGTAGGGCATAGTCTGTTTTTTCTTAAGCGTGTCCACGTCCCAACACGCACACATGAACACCCAAATTCTGAGCATACACCGTCCCCCGGCGCGCTTAGAAAGCGCGCCTACCAGTAGATGGCAACACCTAATTATCCGTCATCATATTCTCAACTCTTAAAAAATTCCTATTGCTAAAAAAATAAGATTTTACTGCTGAAAAAATAAGCAACTTATAATTCAATGCTTGTTGTTAATCTTTAAAATCATAGAGAATGCTTGTTGTTAACCATTTCTACGTACTTGGCACTAATTTTGCTATAAGTTTTGTGTGGTCCTTAATTATGTGTTTTATATGCACATTGTATTGGAATTAGAAAGGTTAAAATTCAACAGAATGGAAGCAGTCGCTAAAACACAGAATGTTTTAATCGTTGATAACGATGTAAATCGGATAAAGCAGTTAGACCAAGTCTTTGAGGCAAGCAGATATAATATCATAGCACATGTCTCACTTCAGCAAGGACTTCTGGAACGGGTCAAACAGGCTAATCCGGACATCATTCTGATTGGCGCGGACTCGCCTTGTGATGAAACTTTAGAAACTGTTGCATCAATTAACCAAAATCATCCGTGTCCGATTGTAATGTTTGCGCAGGACGAGCGTTCTGAGACAATTCAAAACGCTACATTGGCTGGTGTTTCCGCGTATGTTGTGGGCAAACTTAGTAAGGAACGGATTGAGACAATTATTAAGGCAGCTGTTGCACGTTTTGGAAAATTTCAAGCCTTGCAGCAAGAACTTGAAAAAACGAAAACAAGCCTTGCCGAACGCAAAATAATCGAACGAGCAAAGGAAATCGTTGCCCAACAACGTGGCACAACTGAAGCAGAAGCTTATCAAACTTTACGAAAAATGGCGATGGATCGTAGAAAACGCCTCGCAGAAATTGCACAGGACGTTCTGTCAATTGCAGAAGTCTTGACAAACAAGGTATAAGAAAACCTAATCGCGATATTTTAAAATTAAGATATAAGTGTATCGTTCAACGTTGAACGATACTACTAAATAAAACAGAATAACAAACACCCAACCAATGTAGGTTTGGGTCCGGACATAGGTGTCCATTTGGCAAAGCATTATGCTTGTCGGTGGACACTTTTTTGTTTTAACTTTTTTTGACGTATAAGCAGAAGAAAGGAGATTCAAAGATGAACCAACTTGAGAAGAAAACGAGGTTGAAGCGAACAAATACTGCAAAAAAGGGAAAGCCAAAACTTCATCCCGCTGAAGCACTCAAACGTGAAAAAAACGGGCTTGAGGTTGTAGACGATATTCCATATTACGTCCGAAATGGATGGGAATCTATTCCACCAGAAAAACGCGACAGACTTAAGTGGGTAGGTGTGTTTTACCGACGACAGACACCAGGGGCTTTTATGATGCGTCTCCGAATGTCAAGCGGTTTTAGCAATTCAGCACAATTCCGCACCATCGCCTCAATCAGTGAAGCACACGGGCCAGGGTTTGTTGACCTCACCACTCGTCAGCAGATTCAACTACGTGGATTTACAATTGAAAACGTACAAAACATCTGGAACCTGCTTGAAGAAGTCGGCTTAAATTCACTTCAAACAGGATTTGACAATATCCGAGGTGTTACAGGTTGTCCTGTTGCTGGACTGACTCCAAATGAGTTGTTTGATGCTTCACCTGTCGCAAAGAAGTACACCGAAATTATTGCGGGCAATAGGGAATTTACCGACATTCCGCGTAAGTTTAATGTCGGCATTACAGGTTGTTTAGATAACTGCACACACGCAGCATCTCAGGATATCGCACTCACCCCCGCAATGAAAGAGATAGATGGACAAGAAGCGAAAGGTTTTAATGTTTCGGTTGGTGGGAAGATGGGTTCTGGCGGTTACACCCTTGCGGAAGATCTTGATGTGTTTGTTTTACCTGAAGATGCTGCGGAGTTGTGCGCCGAAATAACGCTGATTTTTAGAGATCACGGCCCACGGACTGTTCGGAACAAGTCGCGGATGGCGTTTCTTATTGCTGATTGGGGAGTGGAGAAGTTTCGTAAGGAGTTAGAATCACGTTCTCCCAAAACACTTCTACCAGCAGGAAAAGATATGCGTGGGAAGAAAAAAACAGATCACACGGGCATTTTCTCACAGAAACAGAAAAACCTTAACTATGTAGGACTTGTTGTGCCAGTGGGACGCATGACAACAGCGCAACTTTATGAAGTCGCCCGACTAGCTGACCAATACGGCTCTGGTGAGATTCGGTTAACGCAAGGACAGAATCTGATTGTACCTAACGTGCCGGATGCAAAAATTGGCGAGTTTACGGCTGAGCCGCTTCTACGAGAACTCCGCTATGATCCATCAGAAGTCATGCGCGGGATGGTCAGCTGCACAGGTATTGACTACTGTCACTTCTCTCTGATTGAAACAAAAGAACGTGCAATGGAAGCAATCCGACATTTGGAGGCGAAGTTTGGCAATACAAAACCCCTTACTGTATACTGGTCAGGATGTCCAAACGGATGTGGCAACCACGCCGCTGCGGATATTGGACTTCTCGGTAAGAAAACCAAAATAGACGGAGTTGTTACAGATGCTGTGGACGTATTTGTCAAGGGAGATGCAGGTCCAAACCCTAAAATCGCCACAAAGTTATTAGAAAATGTGCCTTGCGACGATTTACCACAAGTACTTGAAGGGCTTGTTCCTTACCTTTCAAGAAAATAAACTGGAAATAACGATCAAATGTAGGTTGGATAGAGCATAGCGAACCCACAACTGTCAATTTAGTGCCTGATTTTCTTGTTGGAGGTTTTCAACCCCGATTATACCGATTGATTTTCACAAAATCGGGCTTACAAAGCCCTCCTACAAGAGGTAATCCGGAAATTATGTGCTTAAGTTTACACCTATGGGTAGAGCGTAACTAAACTCAACAACTACTGACAACTGAAAGGAATATTAATTAGGTAAGATAATGGATATAAAAAATAAAGCAACACAAATAAAACTATTTAGTCTAAAAACGGTTCAGATGCGCACCTTCCATACAACATGGTTCGCGTTTTTCTTAGCCTTTTTCGGATGGTTCGGAATTGCGCCGCTCATGGCAATTGTGCGCGAAGATTTGATGTTAACGAAAGCACAAGTTGGTAACACGATCATCGCCTCTGTTGCAATTACAGTGCTGGTCAGAGTTCTCATCGGTCCGCTTTGTGACCGAATCGGGTCTCGAAAGGCGTATACATGGCTGCTCATTCTCGGTTCAATACCGGTGATGGGTATCGGGCTTGCACAGGATTACAAAACGTTCCTACTATTTCGTTTAGCAATCGGTGCTATTGGTGCATCATTTGTGATCACGCAGTATCATACCTCAATGATGTTCGCTCCAAATTGTGTCGGTACAGCGAACGCAACAACAGCAGGTTGGGGTAATCTGGGCGGTGGTGTTACGCAAATGGTTATGCCGCTTATTTTCACGGCAGTCCTGAGTTTTGGGGTGAATGAATTCCTTGGTTGGCGGTTGGCAATGATTATTCCGGGAATTGCCCTATTTATCATGGGATTCGTCTACTACTTCATCACCCAAGATGCACCAGATGGCGACTATAAGGAACTCCGTAAACGTGGTGAACTTGAACCTGCTAAAGGCAAAGGCATGGAATCCCTCATGCTTGCCATTAAGGATTATCGCGTTTGGGCACTGTTTTTTATTTACGCTGCATGCTTCGGTGTAGAACTTACCATCAATAATGTTGCAGCACTCTACTATCACGACCGCTTCCAATTAGACGTAAAAACAGCAGGTCTCATTGCAGGTTTGTTCGGACTTATGAACATCTTTGCACGCACCGTTGGTGGTGTTTTCTCCGATTTCTTTGCGAAAAACATGGGGCTACGCGGGCGTGTCCTGTTCCTGTTTATTGTCCTATTAGGTGAAGGTATTATGCTTATGCTGTTCTCACAGATGGCAGTCCTTGTCATTGCCGTTGGAACAATGATTGTCTTCAGTTTCTTTGTGCAGATGTCTGAAGGGGCAACGTTTGGCATTGTGCCATTTATCAATCGGAAAGCATTAGGAGCAGTTGCTGGTATTGTTGGTGCTGGTGGAAATGCGGGAGCAGTTGCCGCTGGTTTCCTCTTTCGCGCAGAAAGTATCACAACACAGCAGGCTTTACTCTTCCTCGGTGGAATGGTTGTTGTCGCGTCATTTGCTACTGCCTTAGTGCGATTTTCACCTGCAGTACAAGACGCAGAGAAAAAAGCATTTGATGCTGCACTTGCTGAAAAACAACGCCTGAAGGTAGAAGCAGGAAATGTACCAGCCTAATAATAATAATGCATTAACGGAGGGTTTATTCTAAATTGTGGGCATCAGTGATAGTCGGGAATCGGAGTTCCCTCCTACAAAGAGGTGATCGTGTTAGTAGGAGCGATCTCCGAATCGCGACTGTCACCCACAGAATTTCGGCAGACACAACATGAGTCTCAATTAAACGATTGAGGTTACATAGCAATAAAGTCTTTGAGATTATAAATTTACCGTCTAATCAGGGAGAAATCAGTGGAAAGTTCAACAGGAAAAGCCGTTTGCCCCTATTGTGGGGTCGGTTGCGTTATTCGTGCGACAGTTCAAGATAACAAAATCACGAAGATTTCAGCAGACGACGATGTAGCACCAAATTACGGCATGCTTTGCCCAAAAGGTGCTCACCTCAAACAGGTATTTCAAAACCACGATGGCAGGCTTGCATACCCGATGATTCGGGAGGGTAAGGGAGAAACGCCACGCCAAGTTTCGTGGGAACAAGCTATTGCTTTTACAGCAAGTCGCCTTCAAGAGATTAGGTTAGAACACGGCAAAGATGCACTTGCTCTCTACGGTTCTGGACAATTGGATACCGAAACCTCATACATTTTTAATAAGTTATTCAAGGGATTTCTACGGACGAACAACATAGATACGAATAGCCGACTCTGTATGTCTTCTGCAGTCGCTGGTTATATGCAAGCGTTCGGTTCAGATGGACCACCGACCTGCTATGATGATATTCAGTATGCGGATGTCTTTCTGATAATCGGTGCGAACATGGCGGCAAATCATCCTGTCCTTTTCCAAATGATTCGGAAACGGCGGGCATCAGAACCCAATGCACGGATTATTGCAGTAGACCCTCGCCGCACCCAGACAGCAGAATTTTCTGACGTGCATGTCCCACTTGCACCCGGAAGCGATGTTGCTTTCCTGCAACTTATTGCAAAACGTCTGCTCGCAATGGGACGTGTTGATAAGCGTTTTATCCAAAGAAATACCGAAAACTTTAGTGCGTATAAAAATCATCTTGAAAGTCTTGACGAGGATACACTCTTGTCTATCTGCGATATACATCCGGGGCGTATTGACGAGATTGTCGAATTTCTATCAAAACCGAGCAACCGTTTGCTTAGTTTTTACTGTCAGGGGACTAATCAAAGCACAAGTGGGGTTGATAAAAACGTTGCGCTCATCAACTTACATCTTCAGTTAGGTGAAGTTGGCATAAGAGGGGCAGGGCCCTTTTCATTAACAGGGCAACCGAATGCTATGGGCGGTAGAGAGGTCGGATACTTGTCGCATCAATTGCCTGGATATCGTGTTGTCACGAATGACATGCACCGCGCCTATCTTGAAGGGGCATGGAGAATTCCACCTGGAAGCATTGATCCTGAACCTGGATTGACAGCTGTACCTATGTTTGAAGCAGCAGAGGCAGGTGATGTCCGTGCACTCTGGATCGTCTGCACAAATCCGGCTGTGAGTATGCCTGATACAAAGGTTTCTCAAGCCGGACTAAAACGTGCAGACTTCGTGATTGTGCAGGATTGTTATTATCCGACAGAAACGGCAGAATATGCTGATGTGCTGCTTCCCGCTGCGCAATGGGGTGAAAAACATGGCACGATGACGAACAGTGAACGCCTCGTCGTCCGAAGCGATAAATTTCTGGATCCGCCAGGCGAAGCAAAACCCGATTGGTGGATATTTTCACAAATAGCGAAGGTGATGGGATTCAAACGTGACTTTGATTTCCACAATCACGAGGAGATTTGGGACGAATATCGCTTGTTGACCGCAGGGACTCCGTGCGACCAGATGGGAATGACGAATGAACGTCTTGAAAAAACGTCACTCCGATGGCCCTGTCCAAATCCACGACATCCCGGAACGCTCCGCCGTTATACACGGAGGAAGTTTTTCACCGAGTCTGGAAAGGCACAATTTAAAACGCCTGTCTATCAACCGCCTGATGAGAACACTGATTCGGAATTTCCATTCGGTTTGACGACTGGACGCGTTGCGAGTCAGTGGCATACCCGAACTCGCACTGGTAAAGTGCCACAATTGACACGAAAAGACCCTGAGCCTTTTGTTGAAATTCACCCTGATGATGCATCTGAAAATGGAGTTGAAGATGGAGAATGGATATATCTTGTTGGACGACGGGGTAGGTGTTATGCGCGTGCACGCGTTACAGATACAATCCGGCGCGGATTGTTGTTTACGCCGTTCCATTGGGGTGATCTTTTCCACGCGGAGACAAATGTTAATTATGTAACAAATTCAGCGTTTGATCCGGTGTCTAAACAACCGGAGTTGAAATTTTGTGCTGTGCGGATTGAGGTTGAGAATTTATAGGGTGTCTATATGTAATGAAGGCCTATTTAAATCGCAGATTCAAGTTTATAACAACATGCAATAATTCTACTGATTGCCATGCGTAAGATTTTCTAACTATCTATTATGTATATAGGTGCAATCACTGAGGACTTTATCCATGACAGTGCTAACTTACTCATCTGTCTCCTTTATGTCATTTTCTACTTCCTGAATGGTGTCAGTAAATTCACCTAAAACCTCAACCAATTTTGCATGTATACTCTGCCCAGGCATCCCTCTGTTGTTTTCAAGAAAACTGATGTATCCACGTGTACAACCAACTCTAATAGCCAATACATCTTGGGTCATATTAACAGCGTTCCGTTTTTCCGAAAGTTGTTCCCCAAATGGAATTTCTGGTGAATCTTCCGTTTCTGGAGACTCGTCTTCAGAAAGCAGTTCAGTATGTTGCACTGCATAATTCTGGATAAACTGTATTATCCGAGGTGTAGCATAAAGCCATTCTCCACGAGCCCGAAATGCTCCGAACCGAGAAAGTATTCGTTCTGCTTCTCTGGATGCTTCCTCCACTGTCTCGAAAGGGATGACTCCTATTTCCCATATTTCAGCTTCGTTTCCTGTTTGGAGGGCGGCTTGCCGTATTGACAACTCTCTACTGGTGTGACCGATTTTGATAAAATCTGTCTGGTCGTCGCCGAAATTGCTTTTCGCAAAAAAATACACTAATGATTGATTTTCATTTGGCATGATTTCTCCTATGATTGCTAAAACCCAAGCTGCTTATTTACAACATTCTTCAATTCTTCACCCTTCAGATACCGCTCGAGATTTTCTAAGAAAAACTCGGTGATACGCCCCATGCGGTGTTGCGACCCACCCGCAGCATGTGGTGTAATAATAACGTTATCCATATCCCACAACGGACTCTCTTTGTCCAGTGGTTCAACTTCTGTCACATCTAAGCCTGCCCCCGCGATTTTACCTGCTTGTAAAATCTCAATCAAATCGTCTTCCTTAACAATCGGGCCGCGGGCAACGTTGATAAGATATGCTGTCGGTTGCATTTCAGACAGGTTTTCAGCATTAATAAGACCACGTGTCTCCTCGGTTAATGGACAAGCAATCATCACAACATCCACCCGACTCATCATGTCTGCGAGTTTGTCCATCGGCATCAGTTCGTCTACGTTATCTGGTTTTTCGGTGCGGTACGCATCTACAGCGATAACGTGCATGTCAAAGCCTTTTGCTCGTTTTACCATCTGCATGCCGATACCACCTAACCCGACAATACCGATTTTGAATCCGTCAATCTCAATCATTGGCGATTTGCTGCCACCCCACTGGTGATTATCTTGGTTGCGTGTGAAATGGTGAATACCACGGGTTATACCGAGCAGGAGCGCAAATGCTTGGTCAGCGACATGTGTTCCGTAAAGTCCTGCAGCGTTTGTCAAAATCACATCGCTTTCGCGCATCGCGGGATACACGTGTTTGTCCATACCTGCGCTGGATGCCTGAATCCATTTAATATTTGGCAGAAGTGGAAAAATATCTTCACTACAGAACCCAAAGAAAATATGGGTATCTTTGCCCTCTTCAGCGATTTCGTCGAGCGAACCCGGAGCGACATAAGTATGTTCATCACCAATAATGTCCTCTAACCGCTTTAACTGTTCACCTTCAACTCTATGTTGTAATAAAATCTTCATATAAAATCCTTTCGTTAGTCAGTTTTCTATGCCGTTTACCATGGGGGCGTTTCTGGTAGCAATTCTTGGAATTTGCTGAGCAACTTGTCTTCATATTCGCCTGCATATTGCCCGTTGAAGAATCTATCAATGCCTTCGTCAAGGAAGTCTGCCCAAGATGTGTCTTCCGCACCGGGATTGACAGGAAAAAATAGCGCATCTATGCTACGACCCGCTTTTAAATCTCCCGGTGAGTCGCCAATCATCAAGACTTGATTTTCAGGATATTTGTCCTTTGTTGTGATAGTAAGATGTTCCGTTTTCGTTCCCATCTCCTGCCCAGCAATTAGTGCCACATATTGGTCAATATCGTGTTCGTCCCATTCGCGTTTGAGTGCTTCGTCTGGCGTAGCAGAAACAACAATCACATCCGCTTTTCCTTGAAGTCGTTGCAGTGCTGCACGCACACCGGGAAACGGGGGAAGATTATAGACAATCTCTGCAACACTTTCGTTCACACCAAGACTCCACTGCATCACATGACTCAATTCATCGTGTCTTTCACCGCTTGCGGCATCAATTGCTTCCTGAAGTGCGGGGTTTCCAAGTTTTGTTTCAGTTTCAGTCCATTCTCTCAAGTGTGGTAGTTGCGGTATTTCTAAACCCATTTTCTGCACGAGTGACATCTCACGTAGGTAATCAAACACGAGTAAGACTGCTTTAAACCGATTCGTACCGCGCATCGTGGAATAGAGATTAACGAAATCCCACGCCTGATGCACCTGCCGTGAAATAGATGCTAATCCAAAATGTTTGACAACATTCACGCTGAAGCAGTCGTTGTGCTTGACCTCCATGCTGTTGAAAACGCAACCGTCTGAGTCAATGCCGACAAAAAAATCGTGTTGCGGTTTAAAATCGTATAATGCTTGTTGTGGTTCTTGAGTCATAAATTCTCCCTAAAAGACTGTCTTGGGCTACGGCACATGGCGTGTGCCTGCTACTTTAATCAACAATAACTTCGGGGCGGTTCTTTAACATCCATTCGGTATGGAACACTGTTGGTTCTCCATCTTCTCCGACAACCGTGTTGCCATCCGCATCCAATTTATGATAGGTATGTGCACCGAAATAATCGCGCATCGCTTGGATAAGATTAGCAGAAAGTCTGCTACTGCGATAACTATCGAAATAGGCTAATGCTGAACTGAACGCTGGAATCGGCACACCGAGCTGCGTTGCTGTGCTAATCACATTCCGCCAATGGGGTTGCGCTGCTTCAATTACACCGCGAAAATAGGAGTCAAGCAACAGATTTGGCAGATCAGGATTTCGTTCAAACGCCTCTGCAATGCGATGCAGGAATTTTGCCCGAATGATACAGCCTCCACGCCAACCTAAAGCGATTTTGCCGAGGTCAAGATTCCATTTATTTTCTACACTTGCTTCGCGCATCAGTGCGAAGCCTTGTGCGTAAGAGCAGATTTTAGCAGCGTAGAGCGCATCGTGGATAGCTTGCAAAGCTGCTTCTCGGTCTCCGTCGTAAGTGCCAACCGGTCCTTTAATTACTTCAGATGCATCAACACGTTCACTTTTGATAGCAGAGATACAGCGTGCAAAAACCGCCTCAGCAATTGTGGGCGCAGATATACCGAGATCCAATGCGGAAATGCTTGTCCATTTGCCAGTACCTTTTTGTCCTGCTTGGTCCAGTACAACATCAACAAAAGGTGTACCGTTCGCATCTCTTTGTGTAAAGATGTCAGCAGTAATTTCAATGAGGTAAGAATTTAGTTCGCCTTGATTCCATTTGTTAAAAACTTCGTGCATTTCATCGGCGTTCATCCCTAAGATACTCTTCATCAAGGAATAAGCCTCACAAATCAGCTGCATATCGCCGTATTCAATGCCGTTATGCACCATCTTGACGTAATGCCCTGCACCGTTGGGACCGATATATGAACAGCAAGGTGTGCCTTCTACCTGTGCTGCAATCTTTGTAAAGATCGGTTCCACGAGCGTGTATGCCTCATCTGAACCCCCAGGCATCATTGCAGGTCCCTTTAATGCACCTTCCTCACCACCAGAGATTCCTGTGCCAATAAATAAGATACCTTGTTCTGAAAGTTCCGCGTGTCGGCGGATAGTGTCGTTGAAATTGGAGTTGCCGCCATCAATTATCAGGTCACCTTTTGAGAGATGTGGAACGAGTAACTCAATAAACGCGTCTACCGGTTCTCCTGCTTTTACCATCAGTATTATTTTTCGGGGTGTATCTAATTTATCAATGAATTCGGGAATAGAATGAGCGCCAGTGATATTTTTTCCGTTTGCTGCACCCGCAATGAAATCATCAACTCGCGAGACGGTTCGGTTAAAAACCGCCACTTCAAAGCCTTTGCTCTCCATATTCAGCGCGAGGTTTTCGCCCATCACGGCTAATCCGATGAGTCCTATATCTGCTGCCAAATTTGTTTCCTCCTAAGATAATATGTGTTTTGCATATCATACACTGTTAGAGATGATTATGTCAATAGCAAATAATAGGAGGTGTTCAGTTCTGGAAGATGGCTGATGGAGGTATTTATTCACATGATCGGTGAAAAGTGATCTATAGAAGAAAATTCGCCTTCAATCTTTCTGGAGTGAAGGCAATGTTGTTAAATTGAAAGCGGTAAATGTTGGTGTGTTATAGAGGTAGTGCCACACTTCACATGACTCTTTATTTTGGTTTGCAGCGTTTGTAGTCGCGCAATATATTACGCCTCTTGGGTTTGTTAACGGAACGCGGAGTGTGCCTACTACTTTTAAGCGTATACCTAAACGAATTTTTGTGAACTAATTTAACTAACTCATAACTTGCCAAATTGGCTCCGCGCCTTCAACACCGACAAGTTTCTGATCTAACCCACTGTGAAAGTAGGTGAGTTGATTGGGATTGATACCAAGTTGATGCAAGATTGTTGCGTGGAGATGCTTGACATGAAAAGGATCATTGACAGCTGCGCTACCAAGTTCATCTGTCTCACCGACGCTAATGCCGCCTTTGATGCCTCCACCTGCCATCCACATCGTGAAGCCGTACGAGTTGTGGTCACGTCCTGTGCCTTTGGCATATTCTGCTGTCGGTTGGCGACCAAATTCACCACCCCATACAACAAGGGTTTCGTCAAGTAATCCGCGTTGTTTGAGGTCTTTAAGCAACCCAGCAATCGGTTTATCAGTTGCCTTGGCATGCTTGTTGTGGTTTCTCTCAATATCACCGTGTGCGTCCCAATTGGCATCGTTATGTGCACCGCCAGAGTAGAGTTGAATGAAGCGCACACCACGTTCAACTAATCGTCTTGCCAAAAGACATTTTGTGCCATATTCCTCTGTTTCTTTTTCATTGAGTCCGTAAAGTTCTTTGATGTGTTCTGGTTCGCTATCCAAATTGACCGCTTCTGGCGCGGCAGATTGCATCTTAAAGGCTAACTCATAACTTGAAATACGAGCTGCGAGGTCGGTATTGTCAGTCCGCTTTGAAAGATGTGTTGTATTAAATTGGCGTAGATAATCAAGTAGCCTCCGTTGTTCGCTTTGGCTAACATCGTTCGGACGCTCCAAATTGAGAATAGGTGTGCCTTCTGAACGAAAAACTGTACCTTGAAAAACAGCGGGCATATACCCACTACTCCAGTTTTTCGCGCCGCTAATAGGACCACCAGTGCGGTCCAGCATCACAACATAACCAGGAAGGTTTTCGTTCTCACTGCCAAGTCCGTAGTTTACCCAAGAACCAAGCGAAGGATGACCACTCAATACACGACCTGCATTCATCATCAACATCGCCGAACCGTGTAATGGTGAGTCAGCAGTCATTGATTTGATGAAGGCAATATCATCTACGCAGGTTGCGACGTGTGGAAAAAGTCCTGAGACCCACTGTCCCGATTCTCCGTACTGCTTGAACTCCCATTTGGGACCGACGATACGACCTTGCGATTTTTCACCACCACGCCCTTTTGTTTTTACTTGGACGGTTTTATCGTTGAGTTCAAACAACTTCGGTTTGTAGTCAAAGGTATCAACATGGCTCGGACCGCCATACATGAACAAGAAAATCACGCGCTTTGCCTTTGGCGTGAAGTGCGATGGTTTGGGCGCGAGTGGATTCTGGTAGGGTGTCACACCGTCTTCTGCGAATGCTTGTGAATTGAGAAAACCGTCAGTGGATAACAGTCCTGTCAACGCAAGCGACGCGAACCCACCAGCGATATTGCCGATAAATTCCCGACGGGTTTGCCCGCAGAAATTACCTGTCGAATCTGTTCCTTTTTTAATTTTAGATCGACTACTCATATAGCTTAATCTCCAATCTTAAAGTCTCTATTTGACGAATTCTAAAACAGATCGTATTAATCTAAAAACATAAATTCGTTTAAATTCAATGCCAATAACGCGAATCGAGCAAGCGCAACCTCTGAACTCACGTCCTCATGCTTCTGAAGTTCCTGCATAAATGTTAATGCCTTTTGAATCTCAACTGGTTCAGGTTCACGACATAACACAAGCCGAAGTCCAAATTGCACACGGTCTTTATTCGTCACACCACCCTCCCATTGCATTCTATTCGCAAAAGCAAGTGCTTGGTCATTGATAAACTTCCCGTTGAGCATTGTGAGCGACTGAGTCGGCACCGTTGTCGAAAAACGAACAGGACATGTCGAATCCGTGTTTGCTTGATCAAATTGGTTTAGAATAGGAACAAGTAATGATCGTTTGACCTTCACATAAACACTTCGTCGGTTTGCCTCATCTGGTGGTGATTTTCCCCAAACTGCCCCAGGTCTTGAGGCAGTAGCCAATACTTCTTTCGGCACTTCAGGAAAAACACTCGGTCCTCCCATTTTGAGGTTCAGTTTACCAGTAATCCAAAGCACTGAGTCCCGAATTTCTTCCGCAGCCAAGCGGCGCATATTGAATCGCCAAAATAGATCGTTGTTTGCATCTTGTTGAATAAATTTCGGGTTGCTCTGTGAAGACATCCGATAGGCGTTGGAAGTCATTATCAACTTGTGCATCGCTTTTAGCTGCCAACCAGATGCGATGAATTCAGACGCAAGCCAGTCGAGGAGTTCAGGATGTGTCGGTGGTGTACCGAACTGTCCGAAGTCGTTTGTTGACCGGACTATCCCTCGTCCGAAGTGATGTTGCCAGATGCGATTTACCATCACCCGTGCTGTCAGCGGATTATCAGTACTTGCTACCCATTCAGCGAAAACGCGACGTTTCCCAGAGGATTTCGCATCCTTTGGAACTGGTGGCATGTCTACAGTGGGAGGATTCAACACAGCAGGAAATGCTGGTTTTACCTCGCGTCCAACAAGATGTGGGTTGCCGCGCCGGAGAATGTGTGTCGGTGTTTGCCCGCTCTCTGAAATTGCCAAAGCTTGATGGTCGTAGGGTACACGCTGACGTCGACGCTCATCTCGCTGTTTTTTCACCGCATTATATTTGTCCACCAAAGTCTTCAGCGGCACATTAGCATTGATACGTTCTGCGTGTGTCTTTAGTAACTTGCCAAAGTTGATTGCTGCATTCGTTGACAGGGGTTGTTTCTCAAAGTTTGGCCCAGACCACAGGACAGTGAGTTGAGGATTATCTAAATCTTTGTTGAGATATTCAAGACGAATAGACACATCGCCACGTGTAAGTTCAATTTCTAAATCTCGCTCACCGATTAAATCTGCTGCTTTAAAACCGTCGAGAATCAATCTGCACGCACCTCGGAGATTTATATGAAAAGTATAAGTTGCATCCTCTGGAACTTGTAATGTGCCTTCAAAGACCAGGCCGATGTTCTTCTTTCGGCTCGCTGGTGCAAGCGAGAAAAGATTACCAAATAGTTTGCCTTCAGCGGAGGGTTCAAGAACATCAAAATCATCTGGAAACTGTTCAAAGGTGTCGCGATAGAAACGATACGTCAATTCACGAATTGGAGATACTACTGTGTCTGATGCTATAGGCTCTTGATGGATTTTAGCGAGTTCAATTTTGATGTTTTCCTGTATCGGAAAGAGTTCATCTTGGAATTTTTCTTCGGCAAGTCGCTTTTCAGTGAGTAGTCTGTTACGTTCTGCTTGCTGCTCAGGCGTGCCAATATCAGCAAGTGGTCCGCGGTTGTGAGGGATAATGTCATGAAAAAACGCGAGAAAACTGTAATAATCTCGTGTTGAAATCGGATCAATTTTATGGTCGTGGCATCGCGCGCACCCAATGGTCATACCGAGCATCACTTGCCCGGTAGTGGATACAATATCGTCAAGATAATCGTAGCGTGCAAGTTTTCGATCAGCAGGTTCATCGTCCCAAACACCAAGCCGGTGATAGCCGGTCGCAATGATTGTCTCTGGTGATACGGTATCCAGTTCATCACCTGCCAGTTGCTCTTTGATAAATTCATGATAAGGCTTGTCTTTGTTGAAAGCGTTTATGACATAGTCTCTGTATCGCCACACATACGGCTTGTCTGAATCTCGCTCATAGCCGTTTGTTTCGGCGTACCGAACAAGGTCAAGCCAATGCCGTCCCCACTTTTCACCATATCGTGGAGACTTCAGCAGTTGATCAATGAGTTTTTCATAAGCGTCAGGTGCTGTATTATTTAAAAACGCATCCACTGCTTCTGGCGAAGGTGGTAATCCTATGAGATCGTAGTATGCACGGCGAATAAGCGTCAGTTTGCTGGCGGGAGCAGCGGGTTTAAAACCTTGTGCCTCCAGTTTTGCCAGAATGAAGGCGTCAATTGGATTTCTGACCCAATCCGAAGCATGCACCGATGGTACTTGGGGGCGTTTTAACGGACGATATGCCCAATAGTCAGATGCAGTTTGAAATGCCGATTCAGCATCACTATCTTGCGCGGGATAGGGGAGTCCTATGTTAATCCACTTCGCTAAAATCTCAAGTGAGGCATCATCTAATCTACCGTTTGGGGGCATTTGGGCTGTTTCTTGACCATACCCGACCATCTCAAGCAAGAAACTATCGGCAGGATTTTCTAACGACACAGACGGTCCATAGTGTCCGCCTTCAAGAATCTTTTCTCGACTCGTCAATTCGAGTCCACCCTGCACTTCGGTTTCACCACCGTGGCATTGGAAACAGTTTTGTGTCAGAATTGGCTTCACTTGAGAGTTGAAAAATTCAGTCTTTTCTTTATCGCTTAGATTATTCGCATGGCAGATATTCAAAAAACTTAGTACGCACAGAAAAACCAGAACACGAAAACAGAAATAGGAATGTTGCATAGTTTCTCCTTTCACATTGTGTAATTAACATCAAATACCAATGCTTGAGGATATCTTGAGTTTGGCAATACCTACTGAACAGTAAGATTTCATGATCAATTTCACAATGATAACATATTTGAGGAAAAGAAATCTATGAAAATCAGCTAAATTTCTGATTTTCATTCAATCTTGCCGAGTATACCCATTTTTATTTTACAACGATTCTTCTGTTTCCTCTGTTTCAGTTGGCACGACAGAAATCCGCGCAAGAAATGCGTTTGTACTTCCCTTCTCACAGAACCAATTACCCGTTGCTCCTAACCTAAACTTCTGTCCATGGGTGAACTGGTGACGAATTTGTCCAGTGTCGCCGGGTGGAATATCCCACGCTGAAGCGATCGCGTCATCTGGATATCCCTCTTTAGGTAGTTCAACGTCAGCGTCAAACAGATCAAACGAACCTGTTGCCTCACCCTCACCTACCTGTATTTCAATAATAAGCGTTCCACCCTGTTTGAATGCCGTAGTGTCAATTTCAGTAGGCGTATAATCCTGATAGCCATCACCGGGTCCACGGAAGACGTTCAAAACTTCCATTGATTGTTCGTGTGAGTTAAGGTCTAATTTAGGTGCCAATTTCTCACTATTTTCGTTGGTGACAACGGTGTTACTAACTTTGCCATTTACAGTGTCCTCTAACAACGCCAGATACTTGCTGTAACGGAGTTTGTTTTCTGGCTGGTGCATAATTAGTTCGGCTTCAGGATTTAGCACCTGAATATCTACTGCCCCGACGTAATTATCTTTAATCATTTTAGCGAAAACACCGACTTTTTCATCGTCTGGATCCTCAATTAATTCTGACAGATCGCGAAAGAGGACGCAGGTGTTTACAAAATTCTCGTTGAGTACTTTGATCACTTCTGAATTTGAGAGCGGACCCACCCTCAAGTTTTTACCGTTCGCTCAGCAAGATTCATCATCCAACGGTCCCCAGCTAATAACTGCGTGCATCGGACGCTGTGTCGCGGTTACTTTTTCAACTGCATCCACAAGCGGAAGCCAGTCAATTTCAGCGAACTTGTAGAACTTCAATTCCAATCTCTTGCGCGCCTCTTCGGATGTGAGGGAACTTTCCCAATCAATGTCATCCCGTGCTTTAGTTGAGGTGGTATGGAGTTTCATACGCGGCACGAAGACCATGTCAGCATATCCAAAGTCGTTAATATCTACATTGCTGTTACGCGGTGGTAGCGCGAGCGAAAAGTCACAAATAACACCTATTTTCAGGTTGATCAGCAATCGTCCTGCAAATTGCGATGGAATAAAGCGAGCGAGATCCATATAATCATCATCGTTACGGCGTTTCGATTCCGGTTTGGAACGGGTCGCCAAAGTAAATTCTGCATGAATTCGGAACGTAATGTCGGCGTAGTCCGGTGAAAGTGCGCGTAAGCAGGCGAAAGCCCCTTTCTCTCCGTGGCGTAATTCCCCTGTAGCACCCGTGTGAAACTGGGAAAGGAATGGGATTACTCTGTCCAAATCCAATTC
This sequence comes from Candidatus Poribacteria bacterium, assembly GCA_028818995.1. The sequence continues at coordinate 18,785 of JAPPMR010000308.1, forward strand.
CCAAACGTCCCCGACCGACACAGTTGACGGTGGAAGAAATACATTGAAAGCATCTCCTTCATACTCTCTGATGGGTTCGTTTGGCGACAAATCAAAGAGTTCAATGTTTTCTGGGGAATCTTGGTGTAGGTCGTAAGTCGCATCGGCAATTGGGTCCCAATGCGCATGGACTTGTAAAGTTGCTGTATTTTTTAAGATATTGTTTAGGTTTACCATCGATTTTCCTTTTTTGCATGACTCATTACTGTAGTTTTATTCCTTATAAATTATACATGCTACGGACGAATTTTGCCAAACTTATCATAAGATTTCTTGCTACAGGTAAGGTTTCATATCCCAAAGCAGGATTGTAC
>JAPPMR010000407.1:0-18325 GCA_028818995.1 Candidatus Poribacteria bacterium
GTAACACACGACTCTCGGTTATCCGAGCGCGCAAACCGGACTGTTCACCTTGTTGATGGGAAAATCGCAGACTAATAATAAGACCATTTGTACATAGGAAGGTATAGGTAATGTTGATTTATCTTGACGGAGAATTTTTACCGCGTGAGGAGGCAAAGATTTCCGTGTTTGACCATGGATTACTCTATGGTGATGGTGTTTTTGAAGGCATTCGTTGCTATAACGGATTGGTCTTTAAGCTGGATGAACACTTAGAAAGACTCTACGATTCTGCAAAGTCGCTTATGCTACAAATCCCGATTCCAATTGATGAGATGAAGCAAACAGTGCTTGAAACGCTCCGTCGAAATCAACTTCACGAGGGATATATTCGATTAGTTGTAACACGCGGTATAGGTGACTTAGGACTTGACCCAGATAAATGCCCGAATCCATCAGTTATAATTATTGCAGACAAAATCACGTTGTACCCACAAAATTTCTATGAAAACGGATTAGAAATTGTTACAGTTTCAGTTCGCAGGAATTACCCTGAAGCAATTAACCCGCGTATTAAATCATTAAATTACCTCAACAATATCCTTGCTAAAATTGAGGCAAAACAATCAGGCGCTGTGGAAGCACTTATGTTGAATAACGACGGTTATGTTGTGGAGTGTAGCGGAGATAATATATTTTGGATAAAAAATGAGGTAATCGTTACCCCACCTCCCTATATCGGTATTCTGGAAGGTGTTACTCGGAATAGCGTGATTGCACTTGCACACGAAGCAGGATTTCAAGTAGAAGAACGTGTATTTACGCGACATGACCTTTATATCGCAGATGAATGCTTCCTTACAGGAACAGCAGCAGAAGTAATTCCAGTTGTTAAACTTGACCAACGTGTTATTGGAGATGGAAAACCGGGAAAAGTTACGCAAAAACTCATTGCAGCATTTCGACATCTAACAAACAATTTTGGCACCCAATTTAACGCAGATGATGCTTTAATTCAAAAAACACGACTCCACTCATCTATAAAGGAGGAACTCAACCATGAGCGGCTTAAAAAATTTCACTTCTATTTTTATCTTTCGTTTAGTTAGTATTTCTATCTTTTCCTTTATTCTGAGTTTCGCTGTCTGGGCTGGTCAATCTACAGATACAACCTTTGGTCCCAAACCGGCTGATGAAACGCAACCCGTTGAATCCGCAGCAGTAGAACAAGAATCTTCATCGGTTGATGAAACGTTTATGGTTAGAAAAATCGAGTTTAAAGGGGTACAATCACTCCGAAAGGAAATGCTGCAAACCCTCATTCAAACGCAAGTAGGGCAGGAAATATCAGATGAACTGTTAACGAAAGATATTGAAAGTCTTTACAAGGATACAGGTTTTTTCTTCGATATAGCCGTAGATGTACAAAATGCCGAAGATGGTGGATTTGAGGTTACCTTTCTGCTTGATGAAAGTCCTAAAGTAGAAGGGATTACCATTATTGGAAATGAAGAGTTGGACATTGGAAAACTAATGGATAGGATCACTTTACGGCGTTCAGAAATTTACAGTGACCGTCTTCGCTGGGAAAGCGAACGTGCAATCCGCAGTTTATATCACGAAAAAGGTTATTACCTTGTAAGCATACAGGTCCACGATGATAGAAATGAAGAAAATAACACTACTCAAATAACATTTGAAATAGATGAGGGACCACGCGTTAGAATTACAGAAATTAACTTTATCGGAAATGATAAGGTTGACGCAAAAAAACTGCGTAAAAAGATGAAGACGCGTGTGGGCAAACATTTTGATGAAATATTGTTTGAAGAAGAAGATTTAAGTCTAAATCTACGTAATTACTACCAGGACCTTGGGTTCGCGCAAGTAAAGATTGAAGGACACACCAAGCGTTTTTCTGAGGATAAAACAGGTCTGATGCTTGATATAACGGTTGATGAGGGAGCCCAATATGTTGTGGGAACATATAACGTTCAGCTTGAGGCTGGAGAAAAAATCGTCTTTTCCGAACAAAAAATCCGAGACATGTTAGACCCTGCTGAAGGCGAAAATTTTAACCGTGCTACTTTTGAAGAATCAATTCAGGAGCTGCAGCAAATATATTACGACAAAGGTTATCTACTTGCCGATGTAAATCCAATTCCGTTTTTTGATGAAGCAAACGCACTCGTCAACATCACCTTGCAAGTTAACCAGGGTGATGTTATAATTATTGACGATGTACCAATCAGAGGATTAGCAAAAACGAAGGACTTTGTGATTAGGCGTGAACTGGATTGGTTGAATATCAAATCGGATGAATTGCTTGATGTTAAAGTTCTCCGCAAAGCGCGGCAGCGACTTTTCCAGATGGGACCATTTATTCGTGCCGTTGATTTCGTTCCCAGTGATACCGATAACGATAGCCGAAAGAATCTTGTTGTAAATATTGCTGAATCACCTACAACAGGAACACTTAGTGTCGGTGGTGGGTACGGTAGCGAAGGCGGTATTTTTGGCACTGCGGAAGTCGGACAGCACAATCTATTTGGACGAGCTTACCGTGTACACCTAAAAGGTGAGTTAGGTACCCGCGACCACCATACAGCAGAATTCCGTTTTGGTACACCGTGGATATTCGGCACACCAACACGGCTTAATGCTCGTATATACAACAATCGACGGTTTCGTCGTTACTATACGGTGGGGACAGTTCAAAATCAAAGCTATCAAGACTATTTGCGTGACCGGTATGTTTGGGATACTCGTGGTGGATCTGTGTCGGTCGGACGACCAATTGCTTTTGATGTTGACGCATCTGTCAGGTTTCGAAACGACAGCATCAATAACGTAACTCAACAAGACTGGCTTATCTCGTTAGTAGATAAGCCGTTAAATGATGTTGTACGTGTAGTAAATGAGGTTGAAGTAATTGAAGAAAAAGGTGCGTTAACGCTGGTAGATGAGTCAAGATTCACAGGTAGAGATAAGGAGGCCATTAAGGAACAACTTCGGATCAAGACCCTTGATAAAAATTCAGCAAAAGAATATTCCAATCGTTCAACAAGAAGTATTCTTTTTGCTGTGGGACGCGATACGCGGGATTACCGCACATCCCTTTACGATCCGATGGGTGGAAGTTCAAACACTATTTCCTATGAATATTCTGGTGGATTTTTGGGTGCTGACAACGAGTTCCAGAAGTATAATGCAGACACCAGTTGGTTTTTTAACCCTTGGTGGAATCATGTCTTTGCTGTCCATGCCCGGGCAAGTTATATGCGAAATAAAAGTGAGGATAACAGAGATCTTTTCTATGAGCGGTTTTATTTGGGTGGTGTTGATACAATCCGTGGTTATGAGGACTGGGAAATTTATCCTGATCCTGATGAAACAAACATACCCAATCCTTTTGGCGGGAATAAAATGTTTTTTACCAACTTAGAGTATCGTATTCCTGTTTCACCACAACTCACAACTGCTGTTTTCTTTGATTTTGGGCAGGTGTGGGATGAAAGCATGCCGAATGTTTTTAACCAAATTAACATAAAACGCGGGGCAGGTGTAGAAGCTCGTCTGCAAATGTTAGGCATGTTAGCACGTTTTGGTTGGGGATACGGCTTTGATCGACAAAATCGACCACCACAAGGTAGGTTTTACTTTACAATCGGTCCTGGTTTTTAATAGTATTAACTAATACCATTTCTAAATGATTATGTGGCATATTTCGTAGGTCGGGTAGAGCGAAGCGAAACCCGACAAATCATGCGGAATGCCAAAATTGCATTCCGCCAAGCGCTTTTAGCGTTGATTTGGACACGTAAGATTAGATAGGGTTTCCATGTCGGGTTTCGCTGACGCTTTACCCGACCTACAGTTTATTTATGACAATTTGTCAATTAGAACAAGTTCATAGGAACACGAATTAGATGCAATTTCGTTTTATTAAAAAGGAAAAATTATGAAAAAACTTGTGTTTATAACATTTTCAATGGTGCTCTTAGTCGGCTTAATGGCAAGGAGTATCGGTACGGAAACGTTCAAATTGGGTGTAGTTGATAGCAATCGCGTTTTACTAAATTATCAAAAAGCAATTGAAACTGACAAAATTCTCAAAGATGCCGAGAGGCGCTTAAAAGAAAAACTTGATGTTAAAGGTGAAGAAATTAGAACCCTAAGAGAGAAAAAAACAAAATCAGAACTTTTTCTTGAACAACCAAAAATTGCTGAATTACAGAAACAAATTGAACAAAAAACGATAGAACACCAGCAAGAGTTTGAACGAGGTAGACAAGCTCTCTTGGAAAAGAACCAAGAACTGATGACACCTATTTTTAAGGAACTTGAAGAACTTATCATTAAAGTTGGCAAAGAAGAAAAATATGATCTCATTATTGATAAACAAGTTACTCTCTATTTTAATGAGAAATACGATATAACTGACGAACTCATTAAATTAATTAACGCCAATGCCGAGAAGGCAGAACCGAAAAAAGAAAATGCCGAAAAACCACAGACTTCAACTGAGAAAGCGAAATAAATTCTATTTATATCAACAAGGTATTTAGGTTTATGGTAGAGATTAGAATTAACGCTACATTCCTGAACTGTAGGAGGGAACTCCGATTCCCGACTGCTCCTAAGTTTCTGTCGCGATTCGGAGATCGCTCCTACAGAGGAAATGTAGAATTATTTCTATAGTCCACTATAGTTTAAAACCTATGCCCGAATGTTACACTGTAACTCACCCGAATGAGGAGTATATGCGTATGAAACTAAAGGATATTTGTGATCACTTAGGCGGTGAACTCTCTGGTGATGGTGAGATAGAAATTACAGGTGTTTCTGGCATTAAAGAGGCGGTACCAAGTCAGATAACTTTTGTAGCTAATTCAAAATATCTGGGTGCTATTGCGACAACACAAGCCTCTGCGATCATAATCGGGCGTGGAGTTTCTGGAAACGGAAAACCGACTATCTGTGTTGATAATCCATATTGGGCATTCGTCAAAGTTTTGGAATTATTCGCTTGGGATACAGCACAACAACCTCAATCGGGGATTCATGCAACTGCCATTATAGGTGAGAACGTCAAATTAGGAGAAGGTGTCACGATTCAAGCTCACAGCGTTATAGGTGACAATGTTGAGATAGGTAATGACACTGTTATTATGCCGCTTGTATATATCGGATCTGACAGTAAAATTGGATGCGACGGCTTAATCTATTCGCATGTAAGTATTCGTGAAAACGTGACCATTGGAGATCGTGTAATTATTCACTGTGGTGCAGTGGTAGGCAGCGATGGCTTTGGCTTCACGCCCGATCCTACCAACCATAGCCCGTATAAAATCCCACAAATCGGCACAGTCGTTGTTGAAGACGATGTTGAAATTGGTGCTAATACCACAATTGATAGGGCAACGCTCTCTGAAACACTTATCAAAAGCGGAACGAAACTTGATAATCTCGTTCAAATTGCACACAACGTTGTTGTTGGTAAAGATTGTTGCTTAGCGGCACAATCTGGAATTGCTGGAAGTGCCATTCTGGGTGATCGGGTAAACATTGCTGGACAATCTGGCGTGGTTGGACACCTAACCCTTGGCGAAAATAGTGTGCTTTACGCTAAATCCGCAGTGACAAAAGATATGCCACCCGGTAGTCAACTTTCTGGATTTCCTGCCAGACCACATAAACAAGAGTTGCGACTTCAAGCCTCCATCCGAAAATTGCCAGAACTGCTACAAGATTACACCCAACTCCAGAAACGGGTTGAGGAATTAGAAGCGAAACTACAAAAACTTGCAGACTAATAATTGCATATTTGTGAAACATAGGATTGATCAGGCATCAATAAATGGTATTTGATAATAAACCTATATCTGAAATTACGGACGCAGATTTGACCGATCTAATTGGTAATCAAGAAGAAAATTTATGGATTGAATTCAAGAGGGAGCACTACGAAGGATACAAAAATAACCGCGAGAAGTATAGACGTGAGATATGCAAAGATGTTACGGCAATGGCTAATGCTGACTCTGAAGTTGGATACATCCTTATTGGTGTAGATGCAGATAACAATAATATTGCACAAAATTTTTTTGACATTCCTGATGCGAAAAATAAAGCTAAAAGCATCTATGATACTTGCCTCCAACATATAAAACCACGTATTGCAAAATTAGAGGTGGAATCTCGTTCCTTGGAATGGCAAAACCAAGAGTACAACCTAATAATCATTCATATTCCTTTTAGTGAAAATCGTCCCCACGGTTTTGATTCAAATGGGACACTTAACTTTGTAAAGCGCTATGGAGAGGTTACAAAAGAATTTGAAATGTTAGAGTTCATCCCCGAACTATTAGCACGACATCCTTTGCCAGTCATGGACGACATTAATGTAAAGTTGGATAGAATTGAGCATCAAACAACAGATATTTTAAAGGCAATCGGAGAGAGCGAATGAATTCACTTACGAAGAGATTTAGTTCTTTTGTCAAGGCTATATCCGACCAACCCTATTATCGCATCTTCGCGTTACCAAACGAATCTAATGGGAAAGTTGTATCTACCGAAGAGCAATGTATACGCGATATTTTGCATAACCCACCGAACAAACGTTGGGCAGGTTTTGGTGTTACAGGACTGTTGGAACGGGACGAGCATCAATGGGAAGAGGGTATAGAAGGGAGCAATGTAACTGGTGGTAAAATCACCTTACTAAGAGATGGATATTTTGAAGTCCTATGTCCAATTAATATCCAGTTTCAAAGAGGGTGGTGTTCCCCTCAATTTGCAATTCCTAATTCTGTAAAATGGTTGTACCCGTATGTAGTCATTGAGTTTCCTGTCTCATTTATGCGATTAGTTAAGGATATATACGATAAGTCTGGTATTGATTCTGGTGTAACTATAGAACAGTACTACCATAATATCACAGAGTATGCTTTGCCAGAGGGACCACCTACCTATCCTACTTTCGGTGCCTTCATTGATGAGAGAGGTGTGTACGAAGGTGCGTCCCCTATTCATTCTGTTCAACAAATTCGCAACGATTTTATCCCTGACCATGTAGCTTACGATTTAGTGGCAGATGTGTATTCCAAATTTGGATTAGGTGCTAAAGCAATTCCTGCATTTGATGAAAACAAAAGATTTATCTTAGTATAGCCATCTGGTCCTCGCAAATTAAACTTTAAGTATTATTTGTCATGTGCGATTTATAGTGCACTTTGAAAATAAAGAGACACATTTTCTGTAGGAGCGATCTCCGAATCGCGACGGAACTCACTGATAGTCGGGAATCGGAGTTCCCTCCTACATCTCAAAATGTCCCGTTAATTCTAAAGTTCACTATAATAGTGTTTAGCACAGGGAATCAGTTATTAATATAACTCTAAAAATTACCACTCATAATAGATTCTATTCCAACTCTCCCAATTTTACCACACAAAAAACGCACCAATTTATCTACCCACTTTAATACGACAAACGGAGGGACAGGTGAAAGCCTGTTTTAATAAGGTTATTGATAAACTACGATAAGTTGATTACATTCTTGGAAAAAATAGATCCGAATGCTGAAGAGGTGCTTCATTTTAAACAAGCATACCGTTCCTATTCCGAGACAGGTGTATGGCAACAGACTTATCAGGTCTTTACCTCTGGGTGGGAAAATATAGATGGTGCTATGCTGATAAAACCAGAGGATACATTAGATGCCGATTATCGCGTTTACCTAACTGCTACAACTGAACGAAGTTTAAGGGAACTACTGCTTGCCTTTCCAAGGCAATGTGCGGGAATGTTCCACATTGCCGAAGAATGGATAGAAGAAAGAATTGGAGACATATTGGAAGGGGACTTTGTTCATACGGATTCGAGGAAATATTTTCGCGGTATCAAACGGGGAAGTCGGACTAAAGCGGAACAACGAGTTGTTTCTAAAAGAAAAGACGAAATCGCAGCCCATATTCGTAAATTAGCATCCTTAAAAGGCAAATTTGAACATTCGCAATTCGTTATTGAAGGGGAAATGATGGTAGAACGTGCTGTCGCAGACGGACTACCAATTGAAACAATTCTCTATACTACAGACTTTGTTGCAACATCTGATGGGAAAAAATTCATCAAACAAGTATTTGATGAGAATTTGTCTTGCTATTCGGTTAATGACGGTGTAATGGGTTCAGTCACAACAACGCGTCCCGTGCCTTCAATAGTTGCTTCAATACATCTTAACTATCCTCCCTTTTTGTCTGAATTTGGTCAACTTAATTTTCACTTTAGCCGAAACTGCATTTTGCTTATCGCTGAAAATGTTAGGAATCCTGATAATCTGGGTATGACATTACGGACTGCTGATGCAGCAGGTGTATCGGCAGTTTTACTCAGTGGTAATGGAGCAAGTCCATTTCATAAGAACTGCATACGCGCCTCGCGCGGTGCTGTTGGACGTCTGCCTATGTTCCAGACACCAAAAACAAATTTGGCGATTGAGCAACTAAAATTATCAGGATGGAGAGTAATCGGTGCTACAGCCAAAACCGAAAATGACCTCTATACTATGGAATATACCTACCCGACTGCAATTGTTGTCGGTAACGAAAATACAGGATTATCGGATGAAACGCGCGAGTGCTGCACGGACTTAGTTCGTATTCCTATGGCAGCTGGACAATCCTCCTTAAATGTTGGCGTAGCAGCGGGTGTTTTACTTTTTGAATTAAGTAGGCAAAAACGAAGCATCATGACTTCAATTTGACAAATTGCTCAGACGGTGGTAAAATTGTTTAGTTTTGGAGACACGTAAAAGAATTCACTGAGAAAGAAAAAGAGGTAATTCGTAATGTCTGAAAATAATGAGGTAGTAATAGAAGTAGAAACAGAAAATATCAAAAAACCAGATTTTCTTATTGACGAGGCTGAAGAAGAAACGGATGCGTCTGATGAAGTGGACGCGGAGGCAGAGGGACGCACAATAGAAACTGTTGAAGCAGAACTTGAGGCACTCAAAGAAGACTTAAAAAAACAACTTGAAGCAGTTGCCGAAACTGAACGTGAGCAATATGAGGAAGAACGAGAACGTTTGCTACGAACTGCTGCTGAAGCCGAAAATTCAAAAAGACGGACTGAAACCGAAGCACAGAAACAGCTTAAATTCGCTAACAAAAACATTATAGAAAGTCTGATTCCGGTGTTAGATAGTTTTGAAGCAGCGATTAAAAGTGTTGATGGAAAAATTGAATCGAGTGAGACTTCATCAGATTTCTCAAACTTCAGTGAAGGGGTGCAATTAGTTCATAAACAACTCTTGGATGTGCTAAAGATACATGGCCTCATAGCAATTGAAGCAGCGGTTGGTGCCCCGTTTGACCCAAACCAGCACGAAGCAGTTTTTGCTACTGAATCCGAAGAAGTCCCAGAAGGAAATGTAATAGAAGAATTCAGATGTGGTTACCAATTGCATGACCAAGTTCTTCGTGCCGCACAAGTTGTGGTTTCAAAGGGAAAACCTGAGCAGCAACCTCCTACTGAAGAAAACGAAGAACAAGAAACTGAAGACATAGATAAAGATTAAGTAAGATTTATAGTGAGTTAAAAAATAAGCTTACACTTCTTCTGTAGGAGTGATCTCCGAATCACGACTTAACCTATTAGCTGTCGGGAATCGGAGTTCCCTCCTACAACTCAATAATGTAAAGTTAATTGTAAAATTCACTATAACTACAGTGTAGGTAGGAAAACAGATGGTTCAAAAACGGGATTATTATGATATTCTTGATGTAGGCAGAGATGCTGATGAAGATGAAATTAAGAAGGCTTACCGAAAGTTAGCGATTAAATATCATCCAGATAAAAATCCAGATAATAAAGAAGCTGAGGAAAAGTTCAAAGAAGCCACCGAAGCTTACGATGTGTTGCGGACACCTGAAAAGCGTCAACGTTACGATCAATTTGGGCATGCTGGACTTGAAGGCACTTCAAGCGGCTTCGATTTTGGTGTTAACCTTGATGATATTTTCAGCGAAGTCTTCGGAGACGTTTTTGGCGGATTCGGTAGAACACAAAATAGACCTAAGCAAGGACGCAGCCTACAATATCCCCTTGAAATCTCACTTGAAGATGCGTTCAATGGCAAAGAAGTAACAATTGAAGTGCCTCGTATTGAATCTTGTCCAGAATGTAAGGGAAGCGGTGCAGAAAGAGGGACAACTGTTGAAACTTGTCCACAGTGTTATGGAAGGGGACAGATAACTCAATCTCAAGGTTTTTTCACTATGTCCCGACCCTGTCCACGCTGCCGGGGTGAGGGAGAAATTATCCAAAATCCATGCCGAAATTGTAATGGACAAGGACGAATTAGAGTAAAACGTGAATTAAAACTGAAAATTGATAAGGGTGTTGATAACGGCATTGAATACCGATTGCAAGGAGAAGGTGAAGCTGGAACATTGGGTGGTCCGCCTGGTAATTTACACGTTGTTATTCATATCCAACCGCATCAACAATTTAGTCGTGATGGGAACGATCTGATCACTTCCGCAAAAATATCGTTTGCACAAGCAGCACTCGGTAGCACAATCGAAATTAATAGTCTTGAAGGTCCAGAAAAACTAAATATCCCTGCCGGTACGCAGTACGGAGATCAGTTACGTATACACGGCAAAGGCATGCCAAAGTATAGAAGCTCAAGTTTCGGAGACCTCATTGTGAAGATCGGAATTGTAACACCAAAAAATCTCAATGAACAGCAGCGAAAACTTTTAGAACAATTTGCTGAACTACAAGATGAATCCGTTGAATCTGGACAAAAAGGATTTTGGGATAAGCTTTTTCACCACGATGATGACGAGAAAAAATAAGAATCTGGTATCTGGAAGTTAAAAAAACAGCATATTTATGAATTGGGCGCGGATTACCGTAACGACTTCTGACGATGCATCTGAAGCCGTTGCAAACTACCTCTTTGAAATGGATGCTTTCGGGGTTGAGTTAAAAGATGCTGCCAATTCAACAACTTCGCTCATTGCATATTATCCACTGGACGACCGCGTAAACACAAGAGTAGAGAAACTAAAAGATTTTCTTTCTAAACTCCCAACGTGGGGTATCCAAGCACATCCTGCGAAAATTGACTTAAAACGCGTTGAATCTGAAGAGTGGACAGAAGCGTGGAAGTCATCTTTCCCACCCCAACGAATAGGAAAACGTCTGCTAATTGCCCCGACATGGCATGATATTTCCCCTGACGAGACAGATATTCTAATTCGCCTTGATCCCGGCATGGCATTTGGAACTGGTTACCATCCGACCACACGTTTGTGCTTGGAAATGTTGGAGCAAACGATTAAGCCAGATCAACAAGTCGCTGATATCGGAACAGGTTCGGGTATACTCGCAATTGCCGCAATAAAGTTAGGTGCAAAACATGTTGATGCGATTGAACTTGACCCGACAGCAATTCCTGTGGCAGAAACAAACTTTGCAATTAATAGTGTTACGGAACAAATAAGGTTGTATCAGGGTGATGGAATTAAGGTAGTCCAAGACAAGTACCATCTAATTGTTGGGAATATTCTTACAAAGGCAATTCTTCCGATAATACCCTATTGTCCTTCGCGATTGCCCCCTGAAGGACAGATCATTTTTTCTGGAATTTTGGAATCAGAACTGGAACAGGTCCAAGAGGTATTAGAGGAGTATGGATTGCAATGCATCCATGTGACGCGCGAAGCAGAAGAGGAAGTAATGTGGACGGCGGTCTTAGCGAGATTCTTTGGCTAATCCGTGGCAGAGATTGCATCTACCAAGATTGAGGTGAGGCATTGTCGGTGATTTTTCGTCCCCCTTCAGATGGCATTTCAGACATGCAGCATCTTCAGATGATTCCCGATGCACCTCAATGTTTGAACGCGCTGGTGCAGCATTAAAAAAAAGAATTACCATTACGATCGCAAAAATAATACCAATAACGAAGACGATATAAAATAGCACCTTTGGATCAGCTTGTTCGGTTGGCATATAAAATAAATAGACTCCGAATCTATGGTAATTACTCAACTAATAGGATACCTTAAAATCAGTTGTACTGCAAATGAAAATAGCAGGGTTATTTAGTTTTCGGTTTTTCTGGTGTGTTTTATCACAACCGTTAATTTTTTATAGGGGTATTGTAGTCGGGTAGAGCGAAGCGAACTCGACACGTTTCGCCCATGTCGGGTTTCGCTGTGCTCTACCCGACCTACGATGTAAACTGGATAATTATACCATTTCTAATTGACAGAGTTTCATTCCGATTTTGAGTTTCTTTGTAGGAGGGAACTCCGATTCCCGACTATCAGTGAGGTTCGTCGCGATTCAGAGATCGCTCCTACAGAAAATGTGTCTCTTTAATTTCAAAGTTCACGATAATGTTATATCATTATTTAGAATTGGTATTAGGTCATTCGAAAAAAGGGAAAAGAATTGGCAAATTCTCGGTTGTCAGTGAAGAGCCATATTCACAGGATTCAAATGCTTCAGCATATTGAATGTTAGCACCTGTTTTTTTGCCATAAAATTCAACTAACAGATCACGGTACTTTTCCGCTACACTACCAAAACGATTTCGTAAACGTTCCGCAAGCCATTCCCGTCGATCTTCTACACTATCGGGAACGACATTTAAGTTACCGCTGTTGTAAGGTAGCCATTCATAGAACTGCGATTCGTGGCAATGGAGCATATCAATTTTCTGTTCCACTACGGTGTCAATACCGACAACAACATCTGGCGAAAAAGGGATAGGCTTCATGAAACCATCGCTCAGATAGACAATAACCGGATTTTTCTCTAAATGTGGTGTAAGCGCACAAATGTTCGGTACAGTCACCATATAGGCTGCGTCCTGCACGAGTATTGACGTATAGCGATGGTCAGGATGGTAATCGTTGGGACGGTGCGTCATAATCAAGTCTGGACGGAATTCGCGAATAGTACGGATAATCTGATACCGATTTTCTAATGTAGGCATCAGTTCACCATCGTGGTTGTCAAGTAGTTCGTATTCAATACCGATAATTTCGGCAGCAGCTTGTGCTTCGGCATTACGCCTTTGTGCTAAAGGACCACCGCCCATCTCATGGTGTCCTGCATCGCCGTTTGTAACGGAAACAAATTTGACATGATGTCCCTGCTGAATATATAGTGCAGCGACTCCACCAGCTTTTATGTCACAATCGTCGGGGTGCGCTCCGAAGACTAACACACGAATCTGTTTTATATCCATTTCGGGTTATCCGTAAAATGTTGATTTTTTTCGTGGATTAAGAAAATAAGTTTACACGTCTCTTGTAGGAGCGATCTCCGAATCGCGACGAACCACTCAGGTGTAAAGTTAATTGTAAAATCCACTGTAATATGGAACTAAAATCTATGAATAATTGGAAAGTCGAAGTTTTCTATAAACCTGAAGTGCCTGACACTATTGGACAAGGCATACTTGAAGATCTTGCTGACCTCGGCATTAGTGGAGTGGACTCTGTAAAGACAGCCACAGTTTATTGGATTGAAGGCAGTCTTGACTCACAAACTATTGAGCGGATTGGATCAGAACTGCTCGCTGATCCGATTACACAACTCTTCATCTCTAACGCTAACAACGAAAAAATTAAAGATTGGACGGTTGAAGTACAGTTCAAACCCGGTGTTACTGACGCAGTTAGCGATAGTACGGTCAAAGGCATCAAAGACCTTGGTATTGAAGGTGTAGAGACTGTTCGCACAGGACAAAAGTTCTGGCTCAGTGGCACCTTGAGTGCAGAAATCATTGAGTCTATAGCACAACGGCTTTTGATGAACGATGTCATCCAGACTTTCTCTTACCAAGAACCGCAAGCGTAATTCACTTCTCTAACTTACTGATTTAGAATAACGGTAGTCCTTGTGCTTCCACATACACTGAATAGAGAGATTGGCTACCAGTCATAAAGAGTCTATTCCGTTTCACCCCGCCGAAGCAAAGGTTTGCACAAATTTCTGGGAGGTGGATCTTCCCGATTAGCGTGCCATCTGGTGCAAAAACATGGACACCGTCGTATCCATCACCAATCCAACCTGCACTTGCCCATAGGTTACCATCAATATCACAGCGGATACCGTCAGCGATCCCCGGTGCCATATCACAAAAAACTTGTTTGTTGTCTAAATGTTCACCGTTTACGACATCAAAAACAGAGATATGTCTTGGCGTTCCTTCTTTGTGGGTTACCCCTGTGTCTACAACATACAGTTTTTCATAATCAGGTGAAAAGCAGATACCGTTCGGTTTTTCGAGTTCATCTGTTACAACAGTGGCGTTGCCTGTATCTGGATCAAGACGATATACAGATGTAGGCAATTCAAATTCTGCAATATGCCCTTCATAGTTGAGCATAATACCGTATCCTGGATCGGTAAACCAGATAGACCCGTCAGGGTGAACAGCCACGTCGTTTGGCGCGTTGAGTCGTTTTCCCTCAAACTTGTCCATTAGTACCGTAACTGTTCCATCATATTCAGTTCGTGTTACACGACGCGCACCGTGCTCACAACTGATCAGTCTACCCTGTCTATCTCTGGTATGTCCGTTACTATAGTTAGATGGTTTTCGGTATACACTTACCTTGCTCGTTGCTTCTTCCCATTTGAGAATGCGGTTGTTTGGAATATCACTCCAGAGGAGGTATCCACCATCTCCAAACCAGACGGGTCCCTCAGACCAGCGCGCGCCCGTCCATAATCTTTCAACAACGGAATTGCCAATTTTGTATTTCGCAAAACGAGAGTCAATCACTTCAATTGCAGGGTCAGGGTATCGTGTTATTGTTCCGTCCCACTTTCTCTCAGATTCATTCATATTGTTTCCTCCTTAAATCCATTGAATTCGGTGATAGTATAGCACAAATAATGAATTGGAGGTATAAATATTCGCGTAGGTTCAAAAACAAAAAAGCCTCTATAGATTGCGCGACTACGAACCCGTCAAACACCACACATATACTTGGCGTTGAATCACGGGACTAAAGAGCGATACTTTAGAGCTACGTTTTCATAAATTGATGTCTATGATTTGTGCATATAGATATATTCAAGCTTTTTGCTCCACCATGCTTGAGAGGATGCCGAGGATTTTGTCGCATTGTGCAATTGAGTAGATTGCCATATCAAGCTGCAATCGGTTTTCTTCCAATTTGAGAAATTTCCATTCTGTTCCTGTTGTGGCAGCTCCATAAACGCAAGGGATGTCATTCTCTTTTTCAGCATTAAAACGTTGGGCAGCGATCATCTCAGCGACACATTGACCGAGACCGGGTGCGGTGTCTTCTTTCTTCGCTTCAACAAGAACGATGATAGGTGCTTCTAAAAAAGATTGCATCGGGGACAAACTTACTAAAAAATCACACATACCGGTTAGACCGCGTTCTGCGTCAACATTGAAGTCAATACCTGAAAATAGACTGATTCGCCTTTCAAATTGTTCCCAAAGTTCAAATAGTACATCAGCGACAATCAGTTCCGATCGTGCTTTCTCTGTGTTAATGGTAGTTGCTAACGGCACCTTTTTCATCAATATTGTTGCAAGGAGTTCACTTGGAGCCACCGGTTCCATTTCTGCAAAGATACCTACACGTTCACTAAATTCAAGTTGAAATTCTTTCCGCACTGTTTCTAATGTAAAATTGCTATAAGCCATGTGGTAAAACCTCCCTTCTGAAGAAAAATTATAACAAATTACACCTCATGTATTCAACGTTATCTCCGTATCCGTGAGTGTTTCACCTTTGATTCAGATAACAATTTACTGATGTGCCTTGCAGGAATAGCTGCAGCATTCATGAGTTGATCACTCCGTGCCACAATTCCGAGTAAGATGCCTTGTTTGTTAAGCACTGGTCCGCCACTGTTGCCACCGAACACATCGGATTGGATATGCAGGAAATCTCCGTGGTTGTTCAGAAATTCACCGAGTGTCCAACGCCACAACTCCTGTTTCACAGGGTTGCCGAGTATGTAAACCAATTCGCCTGCTTTTGTTGCGGGTGGTGTGAGTTTCCAGTCAATTTCGCGGGCGGTTTCGGGTAAACCGTCAAGTCTGATGATGGCTAAATCTGTTTTCTCATTTCTTGCGATGACATGTCCTTTGGTGTAATAGCCGAGTCGTTTTAGCACGCCGCCGTTTGTTAAGTAGAAATTCCGATCTTTGATGAGTTCGCCTTTTTCGTCTGATGCGGGAAAATATACGTCTATTGTGTTCTGTTTGCCTGTGACGTGTGCGTTGGTGACAGCGAGTTTGGATTTTTTATCAAGTAGTACACCGCTGCCTTCGCTTATGCCTGGGTTGACTATCCACATGACTGCGCGGATGGCGTTGGTGTAGATTTGGTTTGCGGTGGGTTTTGGTGGTTTAGGAAGATCTAAATATTTAGAAAGGTTTATCGCTCCCGTGTTTATCGACTGTTCGGAGGAGACTCGCCATAGGCGAATTGTGTTATCCATACTGCCACTTGCGAGTGTCTTACCATCAGGACTGAAGGCAACAGTTCTTACATCAGACGTATGTCCGGTGAGTGTAATTTTCTGTTTACTGGTTTGTACATCCCAGAGGCGCACAGTGAAATCTCCACTACCACTTGCGAGTGTCTTACCATCAGGACTGAAAACTATACTTTGAACCGAACCTGTGTGCCCCTCAAGAGTGGTTTTGTGTTTACCTGTTGCTACATCCCAGAAACGCACTGTATTATCGCCGAATCCACCACCACTCGCGAGAATCAGACCGTCTGGGATGAAACTTACACTGGTTACTTCAGCACTGTGCCCTTTCAGGGTTTTCAGAAGTTTCCCTGTGGACACATTCCATAAACGGACTGTGTCATCCCAACCACCACTTGCGAGTGTCTTACCATCAGGACTAAAACTTACGCTTTCAATACTTTTTACATGTCCATTAAGGGATTTCTTGAATACTCCAGTGGCAGCATCCCAAAGCCAGATGGTATTGTCGGCAGTAGGCCAAGGACCACCGCTTGCACTTGCTAACGTTCTACTATCAGGACTGAAACCGACACTATAGACAACATCTGTATGTCCTTTTAGTATCTTTTTTTGTATGCCGGACTGTAGATCCCAAAGCCGGACGGTTTGATCGTGGCTAGCACTTACGAGTGTTCTACCGTCAGGACTGAAACCGACACTCCATACAGTCCAGGTGTGTCCTGTTAGAATTTTTATGGGCATGCCGGATTGTGATTCCCAAAGTCTGATAGTGTTGTCTGCACTCCCACTTGCAAGCATTCTGCCATCAGGACTAAAACTGACACTATAGACATGGTAGGTATGCCCTGTGAGAGTTTTATAGTGAACGTAATCTTGCGCGAAACCTTCTATAGAGAATAGGATTGCAACAAGCAGTAGCACTAGAACAAAAAAAGAGATTTGTTTCATTGACTTCATTGTAAAAGATTCTTAAAATCCTCCTCAATTTTTTCAAGATTAGGGTAACGAGAATGCTTAATTTCGAAGTACTCCATATATTCCATTAGAATCCAAAGAATACATGGAAATATTACTATTAGAATAGAATAACTGTGTTTAGGACCTGGACAGAGGTTCCAATTTACCGTAAATTGATCATCAGTGATTTCTTTTATAGCATCAAGCGTTGCACCGATATTAACATGAGATAAGTTTGAAAGATTTTTATAAAATTGATGGAATTTATTGAAATTATCTATATTAAGCTTTTTTACCTTTTCGCTAAGGTCAATTCCTGCCCAATTGTACGGTCGATAACGGGATGTTGCATCTGCTTTTTTTGTGCCAGAATCAACCTCTTGCTTATGCTTATCGTTATACTTCTTTTTTAATTGTTCGTATTTCTGTGCCCGTTCGTTTTGCACCTCTTGAGACACTTCTTCTCCCAATTGAAGTATTCTTTGCATTTCATGGTAGAAATATTCGGCACCGTGATCGACAAATCTTGAAAAATGTATTTCCTTAAGTGTCTCGTCTTGATTAATGTACTTTATGTCAAGCAGAATTTCGTATATTGATCGGGCTGCTCCAATAGCCCCATGACCCCACCCGTGATAACAACTGTAATAAGCACCGTAGCCAAACTTTAAAGTTTCACTAAGTTGTACGCGGAGAAAAATCTGATATCGGACTTCCTTTAACCCAACACGATCCTGCAAAACCGCCGCTTTAACAATGGCCGTTGTTTGGTCCAATAGTTTTTTCGTCAAATTAAGTAATTCAGGCACTTTTTCGTCCATATTAAATCTTATTCAATGATTACCTTGCCCTAATACGTTCAACA
>JAPPMR010000407.1:18335-18611 GCA_028818995.1 Candidatus Poribacteria bacterium
TTCAGGTGATATGCCACGCGACTTAGCAAGAGTCTCAATTATCTCTAATTCTTTGGACTCTAACTGAACAGAAACTGAGTTGTCAAAGACAGGTTCACTTACTTCTTCAAGTTCGTCTTCAAAGTCGGTTAAATCGTGTGTATCCCAAAACTCAGCAAGTTCTTGAATAGAATCGGTTTGCGGAATTTTTGTATGATTCATCGGTTCCTCCATTGCCTATATCGTCGTTTTTCTTTATCGGTCATTGGTCGTGCTGTAAATGGGTGTCCCCTACCA
>JAPPMR010000436.1:0-7413 GCA_028818995.1 Candidatus Poribacteria bacterium
TGGATTACAGTGAAGGAAAATGCAGCTATATTTGAAGTGTCGGTCTCTGACAAAGATTCACCACTTGAAGTCATGGCAAAACTTGCACCTTTTATCATTTCTAACTTGGATTTTTAGAAGAATCTAAAATAATGTCTGAATGGATTAGCACCATCAATCAAAAAACAAAATGGATGAAGTGGCCTTGTGTTATTTTTTGCTTGCTAATAGGAATATACAATATTATTGATGGTTTTATATTGCTACAAGATATTCAAGGAGACCGATCAGGCATCCTACTCATTATCTCTGGTTCGTTTTTTCTCTTAAGTGGTGTCTTTCAATTTTTATCGCGTTATCTTACTGCTAATATTGTAGGTGCTCTCTCAGCAGTTGTTGGGTTGATTATATTTTTCATCGCTTAATTTTGTTATTGAAAAAAAATCGTGTTTAGTGTGTCTGTCTTTCCTATTAAGTGAAAAGCACGGAATTATAGAGGAATAAAAAATGATAGATGTATGTTTTTTTGCTGACGAAGTTTCCAGAGAAGATTTTGAGGAAGCTATCAAACTCGGTGTTGAAGCGGGTGCCACTACTGTAGAAGTGCGTGGTGGTGTTTGGGGTAAACACGTAACTGAAATTGACGATGACGATGTGAAACGCGCACAAGACGTACTAACTTCTTACGATGTCTGCGTCGCGAGCGTAGGTTCGCCTTTTGGGAAATGTGCAATTGACAATCCACAAGAGTATGAACGCCACCTGCGGCACTTTGACCGAATGGTTGAACTCGCGCATGCCTTTGAAACACAAATTATTCGAGGATTTGCATTTTGGAATCCAAATCGGAGACTTAAAGAATCGTCGCGCCCAGATATAAACGACTATTTGGAACAGATTGTCGAAAAACTTTCACCCGTAGTGCCGATTGCTGAAAGTGCAAACGTGATCCTCGCTTTTGAGAATGAAGATGCTACACTCGCTGGCACTTGTGAAGAGACGCGAACTGTTATTGATGCGCTGGGCAATAGTCCTGCACTCGCTTCATGTTGGGATGTCAATAACGGTTTACACTGCGGAGAAAATCCATTACCTGATGGGTATTCACATATTAAGGGACTCGTGCGACATGTGCATGTAAAACCGAATCGTGAGAAAAATCTGGATCCAATTAGAGACACAGATTTGCGCTATGAACAATTGTTGCAAACATTAATTGATGACGGATTTAAAGGTGCTGCGAGCATTGAACACTGGGGAAACCCAGAACAGATGTTAGACGGTATCCGCCAACTTCGCGCGGTTGTTGATGCAATGTAACTCACACTAAAACAGAGGAGAACTATTATAATGCAGTTGAAACCTGACACTCCGAATCTAAATTGGCAAGGTGTTGTATCCCTTGAAAAAACAGATACTTCTATTATGCCATGGCGCACACCTCACGAGATGCACGTGCTGTTTCCAGAACCGTTATTAGAACGTTCAGCAATGCCTGCGGGAGTTCGTATCAGTTTTCGGAGCAACACCACGCGCATTTCAGGCAGTATTGTTGAACAACGTGAATCCGGTATGCTTGATCTCTGTTGTGATGGAGAATTTATTGCGTCGTATGATCTGAAAGGACAAAACAGTTTCGTCTTTGAAAACTTGTCAGATCAGGATAAATTAATTGAACTCTGGCTACCACAATTCGGAAGGTTTCAACTCCGCAATTTAGACATAGACGATGGTGCAACATTAGAACCGTTCATTGACAAACGTCCCCGATGGGTTACTTATGGAAGTTCTATCACACAGTGTCGTTCAGCAGCATCACCAACGCAAACCTGGCCTGGCAT
Source organism: Candidatus Poribacteria bacterium (assembly GCA_028818995.1). The sequence goes on from JAPPMR010000436.1 coordinate 1,821, forward strand.
TGTTGCTCGTGATCGGAATTTTAACTTAACCTGTCTCGGTTACGGTGGACAGTGCCACCTTGATGCAATGGTTGCGCGAATGATTCGCGACCTACCTGCGAATTATATCTCAATGTGTCTCGGCATTAATATCCAAGGCGCGTCAAGTTTGGGTCCCCGTGCGTTCCGTCCAGCGATTATTGGTGCTGTGCAGATTATTCGTGAGAAACACACAGAAATACCTATTGTCTTGATGTCGCCTATCTATTGTCCAAACAGAGAGGAAAACCCAAACGCTGTCGGTTTCAATCTGCAGAAAATGCGTGAAGAGGTGCAGGCAGCTGCCGAAGCACTTAAAACTTATGGCGACGAAAATATACATTACGTCAGCGGTTTAGACGTATTTGGTTCAGATTTTGTGGATTTACTTCCTGATAATCTGCATCCCGATTCAGAAGGTTACCGGGTGATGGGTAAAAATTTTGTAACTGAAGTTGCGAACAAATTTTTCGTTGAATAATCTTAATTCTATGGGTTCTATTTAAATTTATCAAGAATTGAGGAGGTTGCTATGGAAACGTATCGTGCTGCTGTAATTGGTTGTAGTCGAATGGGTGCATTTATTGACAACGAAGTTCCCGATTACGAAGCGATTAAGTTGCCTTATTCCCATGCTGCAGGCTTTTTTGCCGAAGAACGAACTGACCTTATTGCATGTGCTGATCTACGCCCGAAAATAATGGAGCATTTTGGAAATCGTTATAATGTCCCTAAAGCGAATCACTACACCGATTATCGTGAGATGCTTGAAAAAGAACAACCGGATATTGTTAGTGTTGCAACACAACCTGAACATCGCGCGGAAATTGTCATTTATGCTGCTGAACACGGTGTGAAAGCTATTTATGCAGAGAAAGCGATGGCGGCATCTATGGACGAAGCAGCTGCGATGGTTTCTTCGGTAGAACAAAATAATGTCGCTTTCAATCTCGGTACAAATCGCCGATGGCACACAGGCTTTGACAAGATGAAAGAAATCATTGACAGCGGTGAAATCGGCAAGCTGCGAACACTGATTATTTATGGTAACGGTTCGCTTTTCAATAGTGCAAGCCATCATCTTGACCTGATTTTACGCCTGAATAGCGATGCACCTGCAAGTTGGGTTACCGGCTACCTTCCGCAAGGTGATTCAGTTTTTGATGGCGACGTACTGCAAGTCGACCCGATTGGTGGTGGGACTATCCAATTTGAAAATGGTGTGATAGCACATGCACTCTTAACACCACGCAGTAGTGAATGGGAAGCAATTTGTGATGGCGGAACCGTTACATGCTGGAACAACGGTTGGCAGTGGCATCTCCGTAAACAACAAGATGTACCGGGATGGCGAGCGTGTAAAGTACCTGACACCTTTCCTGCCTTTGAACGTACCAGTAGCACTGCAAACTTGATTAAAGACCTTGTTCGCGCATTAGATACAGGCGAACCGACACGCGGTGGGGTGCGGTGCGCGTATGCCAGCACTGATTTGATTTTCGGTATCATCGAATCACATCTACATAACGGCGCACGGATTGATTTTCCATTGAAAGATTCTAAAATTCGTTTACAAAGAAATCCATCCGCAAGACAACCGCGGATTGAGTAACCACAATAATTGTGGAATTACTCTCTTTGAGTTGTTTTAAAACCTTTGTTGAAACTTCTAACCAAAATATATTTTGGTTCTAAAAGGAGGAATTTTTCCAATGAGACTCACAACTTTCTGTTTGCTTGTGATGGTAGTTATGTTAATAGCACCTATTGTTTTAGCACTTCATGATGAAGACAAAGGACCGGAAAAATTTGGGATTTACGAATTCAAGGAGCAAGACATCAAAGCGGCAACGGATGCTTGTGATGCTGGCGGTCAAGCAGGTCCCGAATTTGTGCCAACAGTTCGGGATAAGCAACCGAATTTGGCACTACTGAAGGATGCGAAACCAGAGGCTTCTTCGCTAATAAATGGGTGGTGTCCTCAACGACACTGCACCGAATACCTAAACGACGGTTTCTATAACAACTGTCGTAGTTGGATTATTGGTGCAATACCCGGTTGGGCACAGATTGACATCGGTGCAGTCGCTAATGTAAACCGCATCTATTTCGGTAGCGATCATGCGCAAAGTTTTCTTGACCGGATGGCGGTGGACTTTGATATCCTCGTCGCAACAACTAAAGCAGACGCGAACTCGGAAGCAAACACTTGGAAAAAGGTCTATACCCACAAAGGCGCTGCAATAAGCAAAACCACTGAGATAACCTTTGACGATGTAGAAGCACGATGGTTGCGCATCCACATTCGCGCCAATGGTGGTGCTCGTATTGACGAAATAGAGATTTATGGTGGCAACGATCCGATGGCAGTTGAACCAAAAGCCAAACTAACGACAATTTGGGCACAAGTTAAAACTGATAAATTCTAACAATATGTAGGGAACTTGAAGCATAATGATCCAAGCAAAATCTGTAGCGAACACGAATCGCGGTGTTAATCCTTTAGCCATAGGTATTGTTGGTGCTGGCACGATGGGCAGACACCACCAAAACGTGATTACTAACTACGGCGCACGTGTAGTCGCTGTCCATGATGTGCGGCTTGAAGCAGCACAAGAACTCGCAACACATGCTCGCACTGAACTTGCTACTGATGCTCTGAATGTTTTTTTTGATGTAGAAATGGACGGGGTGGTGATTACAACACCACCCCCCATTCGTTTAGAGCCTATTCAAATGGCGTGTGAAAATGGCATTGCATTGATGGTTGAAAAACCGCCTGCCCTGAATATAAGTGAGGGACAAAAATGTTTTGAATGTATTGAGAAGGCAGGTGTGATGGCAGCTGCCGGATTTCAACTTAGGTATCATCCGCTCTATGAACAACTGAAAACATTAATCGCTTCGGAGACAGTTCATCTCGTTAGAACAGTATGCACAGTCAATTACTATCTCGATTTTCAAATGAAAGATTGGTTTCTACAGTCTGAGATTAGTGGCGGACCCTTAGCAGAACAAGCCGTGCATGTATTGGATTGTGCGCGATTTGTGATGGGAGATCCAAAACCGATACAAGCACATGCACTGGCTGCGAAAAATATGGCGTTAGAACGTACTGAATTTGACTCAGAAAATGCGATTCAGATGACTTACGAATTGGACAATGGTGTTTTCGGAACGCATATGAATCATTGCGGCACTGAAGGGTTTTGTTTTGATGTTGAGGTCATAGGTCCGCATTTACGCTTGCAAGCAAATATGACGGAAAATGCAATTCGCGGTTATCTTAATGGTGAAACAATAAATGAACCTGCTGTTTCACAAAACAGTTTGGGTTTAGACAAAACGGAAGCGTGGCTACGGGCTATTGAAACGGGGGACAGAACTCTGATCCGTTCTACTTTCGCTGACGCACTTCAAACGCTCGCATTAATTGATGCGGCAGTAAAAAGCCGTAACACAGGACGATTCATTCAAGTGGAGGAATTATGATGATAGACTGGATCTATTTTCGGAATAGCTGAAACTCGTGCAAAAAAGTGCAAGAGGTTCTTGACACAAACAACCTACAAGCAGAAAATAGAACTGATGCTCGAAAAGAGAAGTTAGAAGCAGATGCTGTATGGGATTTAATGGGTTCCGCTGAACGGATAGTTGTCGCGAAAGGTAAGAGTGTAGAAACCTTTGTGCCTGATGAAGATGACCGTGATGCGATCTTGAAAGCAGTTTTGGGAAGGAGTGGTAGTCTGCGTGCACCGACGGTTAAGACACGGAATATCTTTTTTGTTGGTTACAACGATGCACTCTATGCTGACGTACCCTTCGCAAATGGATAGCTAAAAACCGATGACTATTAAAAAGATACTCATTACTGGCGCTTCTGGATACCTTGCACAATTCATAATTGAGCGGTTGCATCCCCAGTATCAATTGACGTTGACTGATATTGTTGAACCGAAAGGCGATTTGGATGGAACAACATTTATCAAAGCAGATGTAACAAATGCATCAGAGATTGAAGCGGCGTGTGCGGAACAGGATGCTGTTGTTCATCTCGTTGCATTGGTGCGGGAACGGCACGGTAAACCTCACTCTTTATTTGCTGACGTGATGGTAAAAGGCACATGGAATGTTGCGGAGGCTTGTGTGCGGCAGGGTGTGCAAAAATTGGTTAACATTTCCAGTATTTCTGCGTGTCCACCTGCTCCCGGAACAAAATTGCCGTATCAGGTAGATGATGCGTTTCAGTTCGGGGCTGGTGACCTTTATTACGCGCTGGCAAAACACCTCGGTGAACAGATTGGCTTGGCGTATCATCAGGCACACGGTTTGAAAGTCATACATGTTCGTCCGGGCGTCATTGCAGGAGATGGACTTAACCCCGGTCCTTCAGCACCTGAAGTTGTAACCGATCCGTGGTTTGTCTATGTTGATCCGAGGGATGTCGCACAGTGCGTCGAACGTGCGATTGAAACGGAAACGGTGAGTTATGGCGCATATAACGCAGTCGCTGGACGGGCAGACTCGCGTTTTGATTGGAAACAAGCACAAGAAGAATTGGGATATTCACCAGAACACAATTGGGAAGAAATACCGGATAGCAACTTGTAAGGTATTATAGAAGCACTACTCCCGCGTATTTACACCCGTCAAATATGCAATCTCGCGTTTTCAAGTGGTAAGGTCACCAGTGTTAATTGATAATCAAGAACGTAGATAAGCGTGCTATAGGATGTGGTGTCAATCTATAGGTCTGTTTGACTATCGGATGTTTCCTGTTCCAATTGCGCAAGGCGTTGATCTAATGCTTGTTGCTGCCTCCCCAATCGCAACAAGTAGAGCATAAAAACCAACCAAATAACGAGATAAGCGGAGACAAGGTATTTGAGGCGCTTGCGTTGTGCCTTTTCCAGTTTTTCTATTGAAAGTGTGACGGCTTGTCGGACAGTATTTTCATCCTCTACAGTAACTTCTGATTCCGATACTGCTTCCTTGATAGCTGCGTCAACCTTTTTTTGGTCTAAAGTAGGCACCTGAATTGCCAAGAACACCAAACCGACAACAATTAAAAAACTAACTATAATTACAATTCGCATCAAGATGTCTCCTCGATATGTTTGCGGCGGATCACCTCATAGCGGGACTCCGTTTTTTTGATCTGGTACTGCAAAATTAATAGTAGAGAAAAAAGTCCGATGAATACTACTAATACTACAAGCCATGTATGTTGCATTGATGAAGTTACATCAAATTTTGATCCACGCTCCGGATGATGTTTTCCTTTCCACAATTTTGTGGCAAAATGGACAATTGGCACATTAAAAAATGCTATAATTCCAAGCACCGCTGAATAGAGTCTACGTTTATCTTCAGCTAATGCTGAACGGAGAATGAAATAGCCCACATACATTAGCCAAAGAACAAGGGTACTTGTGAGCCGCGCCTCCCAATTCCACCATGTATTCCAAGCATATTTTGCCCAAATTGGTCCAGAAAGCAGCACAATAGTACAAAAAACAATACCTATTTCTGCTGCGGATACTGCCAATAGGTCATCGTTTGATTTACGTTTAAT